>CAZJKY010000010.1:0-11732 GCA_964546915.1 uncultured Gammaproteobacteria bacterium
TGTGTTGGGTGTGTTTGGTTTTTGTTTTCCTCTTTTTCTTCTTTAAAAAAGTCCGGTTTTTTTCTTTTTTAGAAGTTGACGATGTGATTTCTTTTGAGATTATTGGAAAAAAAGCCGAGATTAGATTTTATGTATCTGCTCCGGCCAGGATCATTGATCTAATTGAAAAAACCATCTATGGTTATTATCCGACCGCTGATATAAAAAAAGTTGATGAGCCGAATATTTTTTCCGAACAGGGTAAGGTAGTTTTTGGCGCTTTGGTAGAGAAAGAAGCTCCTTATATGCCGATTCGTGTCTATCGTGATTTACCAACTGACTCACTTTCGGCCATTACATCGGCTCTATCAAAGTTTGATAATAATGAAGCAGGAATTATTCAATTTCTGATTCGTCCGGCCGGCTCAAAATGGAAAAAATCCGGCAAAAGCTATATTTCCAGCACCAAGAAAAATGAAGCTAATCCGGAAAAAGCTACCTTTAAGACCGACCCAAAAGTTTTGGAGAAAATTGATGACAAATGTTCCAAGAGCGGATTTGAAACCACGATTAATTTTGTTGTCACTGCACCTTCTAAAGACATAGCTGATACTCATTTGAAAAATATTAAAAATGCTTTTACTCAGTTTAACTCTGATCTTAATAGTTTTAAATCAACAAAAACTTTATTTAAAGGCGGTTTTATGATTAATTTTATCTATAAATTTTTTCCGGTAATTGATCTACCGTTTGCTAAGTCAATTTCTATTTTATCAACAGATGAATTAGCAACTCTTTTTCATTTTCCCAATAAAACGGTTGAGACTCCTCACATCCAATGGTTAAAGGCGAAAACCGCTCCGGTCCCTTCGGAAGTCCTTCAGACGGGCGGGACAGCCATTGGTTATGGTTACTATCGAGGAGTTAAACGGCCGGTTAATATTGGTTTTGATGATCGCCGACGCCATATCTATATCATTGGAAAAACCGGTGTGGGAAAATCAGTCTTACTTCAGGATATGGCGATCCAGGATATTAAAGCCGGTCATGGTGTTTGCGTGATAGATCCTCACGGAGACTTAATTGACGAGATTATTAAATATATTCCACCGGAGAGGGCAGAAGATGTGATTTATTTTGATCCTTCAGATACAGAGCGGCCAATGGGATTAAATTTACTTGAGGCTAAGACCGAAGACCAAAAACATTTTATCACCACCTCAATCATTAATTTAATGTATAAACTTTATGATCCGCAAAGAACCGGAATTATTGGCCCCCGCTTTGAACACGCGGTAAGAAACGCTATGTTGACTGTTATGTGTGAGAAGGGCTCGACTTTTGTCGAGGTGGTAAGAATTTTATCTGATCCGAAATATGTTCAGGAGATTTTACCCAAAGTTCAAGATCCGATTGTCCGCCGTTATTGGACAGACCAAATAGCTCAAACTGCAGACTTTCACAAATCAGAAGTTTTAGATTACATTGTTTCCAAGTTTGGCCGGTTTGTTACAAATAAAACAATGAGAAATATTATTGGGCAATCTGATTCAGCTTTTGATTTCCGGCGAGTAATGGATGAAGGGAAAATTCTTCTTATTAATTTGTCAAAAGGAAAGTTAGGAGAGGAAAACTCAAGCTTTTTAGGGTTGGTTTTAATTCCAAAAATTCTGATTGCCGCTATGAGCCGTCAGGAAATTCCCGAGGAAAAACGCCGTGATTTTTATCTTTATGTTGATGAGTTTCAAAACTTTGCCACTCCGGATTTTGCTACTATTTTATCTGAGGCGAGAAAATATCATCTTAATTTGACGGTGGCTAATCAGTTTATCGGCCAGATGGACGATGAGGTGAAAAACGCGGTTTTTGGTAATGTTGGCTCTTTAATTTCTTTTAGAGTTGGAGTGACCGATGCTTCTTATCTCCAAAGAGAATACCAGCCGGTGTTTGGCGAGTCGGACTTGATTAATATTGAACGCTTTCATGCTTATATGAAGACGATTGTGGACAATGAGCCGGTGCCGCCTTTTTCCGTTGATATGACTAAGGACATTAAAAAATTAAAAGCAGGCGCCAACGAAAAAATTGCTCAAGCGATTCTTCAGCTTTCCCGCTTAAAATTCGGCCGGCCAAGAGAACTGGTTGAGGCGGAGATAAATCAGAGAGCGAGGCTCTAAAGAAAATAACAAATAATAAATAATAAACATCAAATGAATTTTAAATAATAAATATCAAATATTAAAACGTTTTGTTATTTTTTATTTGTAATTTGTTATTCAATTGTTATTTGAATTTTGTTATTTGTTATTTCTATGTTGTTTACCTACAAAGCCATCCTTTCTCAAAAAACCCAATTAACTGCTGATGTTTATCTTTACCACTTTGACCTACTTGACCCAAAAGAAATTACTTTTAGGGCGGGGCAGTATCTAATGCTCAAGGTTCCCTCTGATAAAGGACCGGTTTCCCGTCTTTATTCAATTGCTTCATCGCCTGCAGAAAAAAATAGTTTTGAGTTAATAGTTCAAATTATTCCCGGCGGGCTGGCTTCAAATTATTTATCGGGTCTTAAAGTTAAAGACGAAGTAGTCTTTCAAGGGCCGGCCGGTATGCTTGGTTTAAAGGAAAACGACCGACCAAAAATATTTTTAGCAACAGGAACAGGGATTGCGCCGGTAAGGAGCATATTAAAAAATTTTCAATTTTCAATTTTCAATTTTCAATTATTCTGGGGACTAAAAAATTATCAAGATGTTTACTTGCTCGACGAGTTAAAAGAATTTAATCCGAAAATTTGCTTGTCCCGTGAAAAGAATTTAGAAATGATTCCGGAAAATGATAAAAAATTTTTCGAACTTGACCACGTCGATTCCTGTTTTGGAAAGCAATTTGACAATGAAACAATGAAGCAATTGAACAATTATGATTTCTATCTTTGCGGTCGGCGGGAGGTTGTTGAGTCGTTAAGATTATTTTTAATTAACAAAGGAGTTTTGCAGGAAAATATTGTGTTTGAGAAATTCTAACGATTAATGATTAAATAAACAAATAATCAAATAAGTAAATAAATGTCTAAATAAAGAAAATAAATTAAATAATTAAATACATTTATTCATTTAATCATTCATTTGTTTATTTCTTTATTTGATTATTTTGACATTCTATTGACTGCGTTCAAAATACGCCTTCAGTATTTCTTTAGCAATTGGGCCGGCCACGTCTGAGCCTTGACCTCCTTCTTCAACCAGCACGGTTAAAGCAATCTCAGGATTTTTATAAGGGGCAAAAGCGGTGATCCAAGCATGTGGCATTCCTGATTTAGCATGAGATTCAGCCGTCCCCGTCTTACAAGCTGTTTGTATTTCTTCATCTTTAATCTTTGATCTTTGCACTTTGAAATTGAATAATGGCCAACCAGTTCCGCCGGTCGAACAAGCCTGTTTCATTCCCTCACGAATTAAAGATAATGTTTTGTCAGATATAGGCAATTTCTTACATCTTTGATCTTTGATATTTGATTTTTGATATTTCAATAATTCCGGTTTACACAGATATCCTCCATTGGCAAAAACACCGGTTACTAAAACCGTTTGCAAAGGAGTTGTTTCAACATATCCCTGTCCAATAGATAAATTATAAGTATCGCCCAGATACCAATTTTCTTTTAAAACCTCTTTTTTCCAAAAAGAAGAAGGGACAGTTCCTTCGACCTCATCGATGCCAATTCCAGTATGTTTTCCTAACCCAAAAATATCAGCCCATTTTTTTATTTTATCCTCGCCGGTTTTTTCACCGACTTTGTAAAAAAAGACGTCATTTGATCTTCTGATCGCTTTAACAATATCTACCATACCTTCGGTTTTTCCATACTGAAGAAAGTACCAGTTGCCAAAAGTTAATGGTCCGGCTTTTATGGTTCCGGTATCTTCAATTTGAGTTTTTTCATCAATGATTTTTTCTTCCAATCCGGCCGTTGCCACTACTAGTTTGAAGATAGATCCAGGCGGATAAACGCCTTCGGTCGCCCGATTAAATAAAGGATTATTTTTATCAATAAGATATTTTTTGATATTAGGATTTATTTGGTCTTCAAAATCTTGGGAGTTAAAACCCGGAGTAGAGACACTGGCTAAGACTTCACCGGTTTTTGGATTGATAACAACAATAGCGGCTTTTTTTCCTTTGATTAGTTCATAACTTTTTTTCTGCAGATCCAAGTCAAGAGAAAGTTGAATTTTATCACCAGGTTGAGGAGGAATAACATTAATAGTTCTTAGATACTTGTTTTTAGCATCGATCTCTATTAATTTTTTTCCCGGTTGTCCCCGCAGTTGACAGTCAAATAACTTCTCGATGCCTTTTTTCCCGGTGCGATCCCCGAGTTTTAATTTATATTGACAGCGGTCATTTTTTAAATCATTATTATCAGCAATTTGCCGATATCCAATTAAAGAAGAGATGGCTTCGGGGCTTTGATATATTCTTTGAGAAGATATTCTATTGGCCTCAATACTAATATTGGGAGGAAGATTTTTCGCAATAATAAATCCTTTTCTGTCAACAATTTCTCCACGAGGCGCTTCAATATTGATTTCTCTAATCCGGTTTTGTTCGGAGAGATTACGATAGTAATTACCTTTAACAATCGTTAGTTGGAAAAGTCTTAAAAATAAAACGATTACAAATAGAAAGATAAAAGCAATAAAGACAAAAAAAATATTTTCAGCCAGTTGGTTATTGGATGAAAAAAAATGAATACCTTTAGAGTCGCCTTTTTTGAAAAATTGGAGCTTAGCCATAGTTTATTATTATAACTTTTTATTGTGATAAAATATTAACAGTTACAGAGCGTAGCTTAGATGGTAAAGCGTCAGGCTGGGGGTCTGAAGACCAGGAGTTCAAGTCTCCTCGCTCTGACATCAGAGTTAAGGTAAAATTAAGATAGGTTTTTTTTAAAATCACTATATCCTTTCCAAACCTCATACATTGGTCCGGCGGCAAAACCTAACGAAAAATGCCAGATAATTTCTTCGATCGGAACAGATAGAATTCTTATTCCTGATAATAAGTCTATTCGCCACCAAATATCAAATATTCCCTTAAAAATTAGCCCAAGAAAAGCCAATACAATAAAAGAAACCATAGACATAATTATTCCTCCAACAACAGCAGGAATAAATAAATCTTTTCTAAAAAAAATAAAAACAAAACCAGATGCTATTCCTCCTATGGTCGATGCATAAATAATATTAATTTTGAGAGTAGACCAAAATAAAAGAAATATTGCTATTCCTGACAATATTGCTATTACAACTTCTAAAATTCTTGTCTTTTTACTCTCTGGAGAATACGTTTTTAAAACATCATTGAAAACAAATTCATACAAAGTAGAAGCAATTCCTCCGTAAAAAAAACATAATAAAATATCTTCTAAACCAAGATTAAAACGTGAAAAAGAAAAAACAAATCGAGGACGCCAATATTCACCAAAAAAGATCGGTTCGGTCAAGCCAAAAATCGCCACAAAGACGCTCATAAAAAGTTGTTCTTTTCTCAGATCAGGGCGGCGAAAGTATATTAATAACCAGAAGAATCCAAAAACCAAACAGCCAAAAAGATAAGCAAAACGATAATCGACCATATATAATATATTTAATATGAAATTCTTAAATATTTCAATAGAAAAACCGACGGAAATTAATTTTATTTTGGCGCAATCGCATTTTATCAAGACGATAGAGGATTGTTATGAAACTTTAGTTGAGGCAGTGCCGGGGATAAAATTTGGCTTGGCTTTTTGCGAAGCCTCGGGGTCTAAGAAAATCAGAAAAGCCGGAACCGATGAAGAAATGGTTGAATTAGCTGTGAAAAACGCCAAAAAAGTCGGCGCCGGCCATTCATTGTTTATTTTTCTTAAGAACGCTTTTCCAATTAATGTTTTAAACAGGATAAAAAATCTTTCAGAAGTTGTTAATATTTTCTGCGCCACGGCTAATCCTACAGAAGTAATTGTGGCTGAAACTAAACAAGGCCGAGGAATTTTAGGAGTTATTGACGGTGGATCGCCTACTGGCGTTGAAAATGAAAAAGAAGAAAAAGAAAGAAAAGAATTTCTTCGCAAAATCGGTTATAAACAATAATAAAAAGCTCGATACTTATGAAAAAAATTATTTCGAAAGACTTAGTTGATCACATTGCTAAGCTTGCTAAAATTCCTGTTTCTGAACGCGAAAAAAAAGAATTAGCCGATGGATTTAATAAAACCTTGACAGTAATTGATGAACTTTTTAAGGTTGATGTTGCCGGCGTTGAGCCAACTCATCATGTGACTGGGTTGGAAAATGTTTTACGGGATGATGTGGTTGATGAAAAAAAAATGTTTAGTCAGGAAGAGGCTTTAAAAAACACCAAAAACAAACACAATGGATATTTTATTGTTGATCAAATTTTACCGAATGATTAATAAGTATTGAAAAGCTCGATACATAATTTTTTTGCGAAAAACAAAAAATCGCAAAAAATTATACATCTTCGCTTTTAAAAACACTATGAAACTAAACAAACTAACTTTAAAAAAAGCCATAGAATTAATTGATAGAAAAAAGATTTCCTTAAAAGAGGTCTATAGAGACGTTAATGAGGCCATAGAAAGAGACAATAAAAAATTAAATATCTATCTTTCTTTGGATAAAACAGCCGAAAAAATTGCCGAAAAACAAAAAGACAAACCCTTAAGAGGTTTGCCAATTGCGGTTAAAGATAGTTTTTTAACAGTTGGATTGCCAACAACCGCTTCAGCAAAAGTATTAGAAGGTTTTATGTCTCCTTATGAATCAACTGTCACCAAAAGATTAAAAGAAGCGGGTGGAGTAGTGATTGGAAAAACCAATATGGATGCCTGGGCTCATGGATCATCAACCGAAACTTCAGATTATGGCCCAACTCTAAATCCGAGAAACCCGAAATATTTACCAGGTGGGTCATCAGGCGGAAGTGCCGCCGCGATTGCCGCTGATATGTGTTTGGCAGCCATTGGCTCGGAAACCGCCGGCTCAATTCGTCAGCCGTCTGCCTGGTGTGGAACAGTTGGTCTGAAACCAACCTACGGACGGGTTAGTCGTTATGGAGTTGTAGCAATGGGTTCATCTTTAGATTCTCCCGGACCAATCGGAAAAACTGTGGAGGACTGCGCTTTTTTATTAAATTTTATTGCTGGAAAAGATCCTTATGACTCAACCACTTCGCAAAAAACGGTCTTAGACTACACTAAAAATCTTAAAGAAAGCGTTAAAGGAATGAAGATTGGTATTTGTTATATTGACCATCCAAAAATAAAAGGAACACCCGTCGCTAAAGCAGTTGAAGACGCAGGAAAACTATTTGAAAAATTAGGTGCACAAGTTAATTTGTTAGAAACAACTTCAGAATTAAGAGAAGGAAAAGTTTTGAGTCACGAACATGCTATAGGTGTCTATACAGTAGTTCAGAGGAGTGAAGTTTCTAGTAATTTAGCTAGATACGATGGTATTCGTTATGGAAACGAACGGGAAACTTTTGGACGCGAAGCAAAAAATAGAATGATGTTGGGCACTTTTACTTTGTCCAAAGGTTATGCTGATAAATATTATTTGTTTGCGCAAAAAACAAGAAGTCTTTATATAAAAAATTTTAAAGACCTTTTTTCTAAATATGATTTATTAATATCTTCTCCTTCTCCATCTTTTGCTTTGCCACTTGGGGCAACAACAGGTGATCCAATGTTTGGAGAATTACAAGATATGTTGGTGGAACCAAGTTCTCTCGCCGGAATTTGTGGCATATCTACTCCTTGTTTTCGCGACGAAAAAACCAATCTTTATTTGGGGTTAAATATCATGGGAAATTATTTTCAGGAAGAAAAAGTATTACAGGCAGCATACGCATTTGAACAAGGAACAGAATGGAATAATTGGGTTAAAAAATAATATGACAGACTATACGCCAATCATCGGCATGGAAACACACGTCGAGCTTAAAACCGCCTCAAAGATGTTCTGTGGTTGTAAAAACGACCCGTTTCACGCTGGAAAACCCAATATTTATACTTGTCCGGTTTGTCTTGGACTACCTGGCGCACTGCCGGTTGCCAATAAACGCGCAATTGAGTGGACGATAAAGTTGGGATTAGCTTTGGGCTGTAAAATAAATATTTTGTCTAAGTTTGACAGGAAACATTACTTTTATCCAGACTTAGCCAAAGGTTATCAGATCAGTCAGTATGACACCCCTTTTTGTTATGAAGGAAAAGTTGAAACCTCATTCGGAACGGTCGGCATAACCCGCGTTCATCTTGAAGAAGATACAGGAAAACTGATTCACCAAAAAGTTAACGGCCGTAATGTTTCTTTAATTGATTTTAATCGGAGCGGTGTACCGTTGGTAGAAATCGTTACCGAACCGGAAATTTATTCATCGGCTCAAGCAAAAGAATACGCAAAAAAACTTCGTCAGATTATTCGCTATCTGGATATTTCCAACTGTGATATGGAAAAGGGAGGGATGAGGTTGGAAGCAAATATCTCATTACAAGATCAAAGATCCCTTCAACAGAATTCAGGGCAAGCAAAAATCAAAGATCAAAAATTAGAACTACCCAAATATAAAGTTGAATTGAAAAACATTAATTCTTTTAGATTTTTGGAAAGGGGGATTGAGTATGAGATCGAGAGACAAAGAGATTCATTAGAAGCTGGAATAACGCCGAAACAAGAAACGCGCGGATATAACGCAGAAAAGAATATTACTTACATACAAAGATCAAAAGAAGAAGCAGCTGATTATCGTTATTTTCCCGATCCGGACTTGCCGCCGATTAGGTTTAATGATCAGTGGTTAAACGAAATTAAATCTTCAGTTCCTGAACCGCTGGAGACGGTTTTTGCAAGATGGGAAAAGAACTATCAAATCAACAGACAGTTAGTGGAGTTACTTTTTGAAACAGCGACTGAGGCAAAGAAACTTGATATTGTGTTTTTGAGTTTATTTAAAGAAAAACTACCAGTCGATAAATTTATTAATTTAGTGATTCATAAAAAAATTAAGGTTGATTTGTTTAAGCAAAGTGCTGAAGAAATTATCAACGTTTATAAAAAATCAGTTCAAGTTGATGATGTCACCGATGAAGAACTAAAAAAGATTATTAATAAAGTAATTAGGGCTAACCCGCAAGCTGTTGCTGACCTTAAATCCGGCAAAAAACAGTCGATTAATTTTTTGGTTGGTCAGGTTTTGAGAGAAGCCAAGAAAAAAATTGAGTTTCAAATACTATTTAATCTAATCAAGCAAACTATTAAATGAATATTGTTAATGGAGTTAAATATACAACTCTCGTGCGGCCGCATTCAAGTTGTTATCTATAATTAAAAAGAAGTTACAAAAAATTCTGATGGAATTTGTGGATATGACTGAAAGAGAACTACTTTTTTCGAGACTCCGGTTGAGGTGGAGGATTTAGCTTCAGAAGTAATAGTTCTTCCCTGAAGAGGCAGGTTTAAGTCGCGAGAAAAAAACAGTTTGGTTGACGCATAAAGGACACGGACTAAAAGAAACTTACCGTCATTGCCAATATCTGTTCCTGGAATATCTGTGGAAAAACTATAACCACTTGGGCAGGTAGGAGGAGGAAGACCGTTTGAGGCGTTGTTAATGCGACTGTCTGGATCAACCACATATTTTTTTACCCCACTTGATTTTACCAAAGTAACTTCAATGGCAGGATTGGTTGTCCCTGACTGAAAACATAAAGTAATAGTTTGAGCAGTTGAAACGCCGATTGTTTTATCATTAACATCATATTCACCCAAATAAAAAGTATAGCCTCCGTCTTTTATGATGGAGGGAGAAGTAAATTTAGTAGATGTAGCCGTATCAATCGTTGCCCCACCGGTAAAACCGGTGATTGAGGATAAAGAGGCGCTGCTGCCAAAAACAACATTTGTATTTTCCTTCAAAGCCGCCTCAATAGCCGACTCGGCCGCCGCCAAGGCTTTTTGCGACTCTTCTTCAAGCTTAGTCACCTGGGTTTCGGTGACTGATTTAAAAGAAATAGACAGAACAATGGTCATGGCAGTCGCCAAAAGCATGACGGTGATTAGCAAAATCTGGCCTTTTTTCATAATATTAATGCTACAAATAAAATAATCAAATAACCAAATAAACAAATACTACAAATAAATAAGCAAATAAAAAAATAATTTAATTATTTAGACATTTTCTTATTTAATCATTTATTTGTTTATTTCACTATTTGACTATTTGTTTATTAGTAATCATTGCAACTGTCTCCACTCATAATTTACCGTACTTAAATATGGTAACAGATTAATATACTGGGCAGGGTCAAAGACGATAAAGACTGATGGTTGTGAATTATCAGGCCACTCTCTTCCATTAACAAAACTTGAAAAAGCCACCAGGTTGCCCTTGATTTTTAAGCCTTGAGTGGTGTTTGAGCCGGTGTTTATAGTTTGGGCAATAAATATTCCAGCAGCGCATTGGGTGGTATTGGAAAAAGAGATTGTTCCTGTTTTTGATAAAATAGCAATTGTTTTTAAAGTATTTATACAATCATTGCTATTAAATTTATCTTGATCTATGGTGACATCACCATCAACAATTAAAACAAATTTTAAAGCAGTGGCGAGATTTAGATTAATGTTGTTTAATGTTAAAGCTCCTTGATAAACATAAATTCCCGGCACGGTAATCTCGCTAAGATTGGGATTAGTAATGACAGTATGTTGTTTGCGGGCTTTGATGTAGCTAAGAAAGGAGTTAGGAGTGAGAGCTGTCTGCTTAGTATAGTCGGCCTTCCAGTTTTTGATAGAGACGTCCGCCGTGCCGGTATCAATCGATGAGGCAGAAACTAGGCCCGGATCGTTGCCGGTACTGTTCATAATAAAATAGCGCTGACTGACATCGTCATCACCATCATAGACGGTGATACTGAACGGAATGACATTAGTCAAACTGGTTGGGATGGAAGAGTTGTTTTTGGAAAAAGAGCTATTTTTAAGTTTTATCCAGGAAGAAACATTGCTGAAAAAAACATCTTTGTTATAAACAGTTGAACCGCCGGAGGAGACGTCAACCGGCAGACTATTGTTGGCGGTATTGGTGCAGGCATTAGCATCGGTCCAGTAGGCGGAAGAATAACCAGTGGCTGAGGCAGAGAGATTGAGATTCTGGGCCGGAGTTGGAGCAAAGTTTTGATTGTCAAAAACAGCTGTACAGCGGTAAGAAGATTTTGTCTGTCCAGTCGGCGGAGTGACGCCGCAGTTGGTGGTGACACCGGTTGAGGATTGGGGATTGATGTTAATAGAAAGAGTGTTGGTAGAAATGTTATTGTAACAGGCAGCCCCTAAATATTCTCTTAAGTTGCCAGAGACAGCCACGGTTGGGTAAGGAGTAGGTAATGGACAGTACACGGAACCATCTGATGAAAATTGCGAGACATTGGTATATGTTGGATCATTTGTCCAAGCCACTCGGCCGTAGGTAGTTGTGTTGGCTGGGACACTACTGATCGTACGCGAAGTGGTATTGCCTACCCAAGCATTGATAAACCATTGAGTAACACTGTTTGATTGCAGCCAGTAATTAATCGCCCCCAGCATTGACTGCCAATTCCATGTGACCGAATAGCTTTGGTTGGAAGGAACGTAGTTGCTACAGACGCCGGTCGGCACAGGTATAGTTGGAAGAGGAGTAGGAGT
>CAZJKY010000011.1:0-3193 GCA_964546915.1 uncultured Gammaproteobacteria bacterium
ATCATTGAATTTTATTAAATTTAAATAAAATTTAAATGATTTATAAGAAAAATTAATTTAAAATAATTAAAATAAGACTTTGTTAATTAAAATATTAGTAGAAAATTTTTGATGAATATTAAATTAATATTAGTTGAGAGATATATAAAAGATTAATGGCTATATAGACTTAGATGAGTTCTAAAAAATTAATTAAAATTATAAAATGTAACCACATTTAAGCATCTACTTTTTTATAAGTGGTTTGTATAATAAAATTAATATATGTTATGAACAAATCAATAAAAATAGATATGCCCAGAAGGCAGCAATACATTAAAAATAATTTGTGAAAAGTAAAATAAAAATATTAAAGGACACTAAAAATGATGATGAAAATATTGGTGACCGGTGGGGCTGGTTTTATTGGATCTGCTGTCATCCGGCATATCATTAAAGAGACTGAACATCATATTTTAAATGTTGATAAGTTAACTTATGCAGGTAACTTGGAATCATTAGTTTCTGTATTGGATCACCCTCGTTATCAATTCGCTCAAACTGATATTTGTGATCATGTATCTTTAGCGCGATTATTTTCAGACTTTGAGCCAGATGTGGTCATGCATTTGGCGGCAGAGTCTCATGTGGACCGTTCGATCGATGGACCGGCTGAATTTATCAGTACAAATATCGTCGGTACCTATACCTTATTAGAGGTTACACGAAAGTATTGGCAAAATTTGTCTGAAATTAAAAAATCTAGATTCAAATTCCATCATATTTCAACAGATGAAGTATATGGTGACTTAGAAGACACAACTGATCTATTCACTGAAACTACCCCTTATTTACCAAGTTCGCCCTATTCGGCAAGTAAAGCCAGTTCAGATCATTTAGTTCGGGCCTGGCATAGAACCTATGGTTTGCCGATTGTTGTCACGAACTGTTCGAATAATTATGGACCTTATCATTTTCCTGAAAAACTGATTCCTTTGATGATCTTAAATGCTTTGGAAGGCAGACCATTACCGGTCTATGGAGATGGTCAGCAGATTCGTGACTGGCTGTTTGTCGAAGATCATGCGCGTGCTTTATATCAGGTTGCGACTCAGGGTGTAGTGGGTGAGACCTATAATATTGGTGGATGGAATGAAAAACAAAATATAGAAGTGGTGAAAACTATTTGTCAGATTTTAGGTGAATTAAAACCACAACTGAACGGGCAAAGTTACGAAAGCTTAATCACCTTTGTTCAGGATCGGCCTGGACATGATTTACGCTATGCCATTGATGCCTCAAAAATTGAGAGGGAACTGGGGTGGAAGCCACAGGAATCATTCGAGACCGGTATCCGTAAAACTGTGCAGTGGTATCTGGATAATCTGCAATGGTGTCATCGTGTTCAGGATGGTTCGTATCAGCGTGAACGTTTAGGGGAGGCAGTATAATGTCAAAAACAATAAAGGGGATTATTTTAGCAGGCGGTTCGGGCACACGTTTGCATCCAATAACTAAAGGGATCTCGAAACAGCTACTTCCGATTTATGACAAACCAATGGTTTATTACCCATTATCTGTCCTGATGTTAGCCGGTATTAGTGAAGTTCTTATCATTAGTACTCCGGAGGATATTGAGGGATTTAAGCGTTTATTAGGAGATGGTTCACAGTTTGGCATGGAGCTGAGTTATGCGATTCAGCCTCATCCTGATGGTTTAGCACAAGCCTTTATCCTGGGCGAAAAATTTATTGGCCAAAGCAATGTATGTTTGGTGCTGGGCGATAATATTTTTTACGGGCAAGGTTTTACCCCTATGCTACGCCAGGCTGCAGCACGGCAAAAAGGAGCAACTGTATTTGGCTATCAGGTGAAAGATCCTGAACGCTTTGGTGTTGTAGAATTTGATGAACAGCAACGTGTTATGTCAATTGAAGAAAAACCGAAACATCCTAAATCTAATTTCGCTGTGACGGGCCTATATTTCTATGACAATGATGTGATTCAAATTGCCAAACAAGTAGAACCATCTGAGCGAGGAGAGTTAGAGATTACTTCAATTAACCAGGCATATCTGGAGCGCGGTGATTTAAATGTTGAATTATTAGGGCGTGGTTTTGCCTGGTTAGATACAGGTACACAGGGCAGCCTGCTTGAAGCAGCTCAATTTGTAGAAACTATTGAAAAACGTCAAGGTTATAAAGTTGCCTGCTTGGAAGAAATTGCCTTAAATAATGGCTGGTTGAGCAGAGAGGAAGTTTTAGCGATTGGTCAAACAATGAATAAAAATGGCTATGGCCAATATCTGATTTCTTTAGTGGGGTAATAACTATGAATCTCATCGAGTGGATAGAATTACCTAATCTGGGAGATCATCGTGGCAGCTTGGTGGTCGCTGAAGCCAATCGGAATGTTCCTTTTAGTATACAGAGGCTCTATTATATTTTCGGTGCTCAGCCTGATGTTCCTCGTGGATTTCATGCACATAAAGAGCTTCAACAAATTGCTTTTTGCATTCAAGGCAGTTGCAAAATGCTGATGAATAATGGCAAAGAAAAACAAGAGGTCTTAATAGGTCAGTCTAATAAAGGATTATTTATCCCGCCAATGGTTTGGCATGAGATGCATGATTTTTCAGAAGATTGCATATTGTTGGTATTGGCAAGCGATCACTATGATGAAAATGACTATATCCGTAACTATGACCAGTTTTTAGAAGAAGTAGATAAGGTTGTTATTGAATAGATAGTTAGATAATTAAAATTACGAAAAATAATTCATGAGTATGATGGCTTTTGTTAATAAAGAAGCTTCAGAAAATAGAATTATAAATAATAATAAATATTTAAGGAGATGTATGAGATGATTAAACCACTTACATCATTGCGTATGTTTTTTGCGCTATTTGTTTTTCTTAGTCATTTGGCCTTTCTAAAAAATGATACAAATTATGAAAATATTTTTAACAGTATTTTTAATGAAGGATTTTTAGGCGTCAGTTTTTTCTTTATATTAAGCGGATTTATTTTATCCTATAATTATAAAGAAAAATTTATTATAGGAAATATTTCAAAAAAAGAGTTTTATATTTCTCGTTTAGCAAGAGTGTATCCAGTACATATTGCGACTACGGCACTTGTACTCCTGTTAACCTTTATTCAATCTGGAAAAGGGTGGGAGTACTTAATTCAACACATTTTTCTGATACAAAGCT
>CAZJKY010000011.1:3203-7720 GCA_964546915.1 uncultured Gammaproteobacteria bacterium
GTGTTGGGTGTGTTTGGGGGTTTTTTTAGAAGAAAATATTCATTTTTCATTAAATTCTCCTTCTTGGAGTATTTCTGACGAATTGTTCTTTTATCTACTTTTTCCATTTGCATTTTTAATTTCTGAAAAAATAAGAACTTATATTTTTATTTTATATCTAGTAGGTATTTTAATTCTTAATATGCAGCTTAATAAAAATCAGGATCACTATTGGTTGTATATTTCACCATTTGTACGTTTCTCTGATTTTTTACTGGGTATTATTCTATTTGATCTTTATGAAAAAATAAAAGTTACTTATTCTAAAATAAATATACCTACTTTTATATTTGAATTAGGAGTAATTTTAATTTTTATTTTATTCTTTGTGTTTCATAACAAGATAGATATAAGCTATAGATACTCAATATATTATTGGCTACCTATGGCAGCAATTATTCTTATTTTTGCATTGTCTCATGTTGCTCAGAAAAAAAGTATTATTACTAATTTCTTATCAAATAAATATATGGTATTGGCGGGGGAAATCAGTTTTTCTTTTTATTTACTGCATGTTTTGGAAATACAAATTTTAAATTATATAAAAAAAATACTATCATTTAATATAGACTTAATGTTGTTCTCATTCATTATTTTTATTGTGACTTTAATAGCTAGTTTTATAATGTATAAGTATATTGAAAAGCCTCTAAATAGGAAAATGAAGAAATTTTTATTAGAGCCAGGTTTTAAAAAAAAGAGTTATGAACTTAATAAATAATATTGGATTTTTACTTTAATTAATATAAATATATTAATTTTGATGAACGTAGAATTAAAAAGTAATAATAAATTTTTATATGAGATTGATAAGAATGATTCCTTTTCTTGACCTAAAAGCGATAAATGCTCAATACCGCGACAAACTTTTAGCAGCTTGTACACAGGTCATTGATTCCGGCTGGTATATCAGTGGCAAAGAAGTAGAGGATTTTGAAAGAAAATTTGCGGATTATTGTGGAACACAGTATGCCATAGGAGTTGCCAATGGGTTAGATGCGCTTATTCTGACTCTGCGTGCATGGAAGGAATTGGGGAGACTGAATGAAGGGGATGAGGTCATTGTACCTTCAAATACCTATATTGCGAGTATTTTGGCAATTTCACAGAATAATCTAAAACCGGTGTTGGTCGAACCGGATATTCATACTTTTAATATTGATGCTAAAAAAATTGAAGCAGCTATCACCACAAAAACAAAGGCGATTTTGCCTGTTCACTTATATGGGCAGCTTGCTGCAATGCCAGAAATTATGGTCATTGCCAAGAAATATAATTTACTGGTCTTGGAGGATTCAGCACAAGCCCATGGTGCTGAAATAGATGGTAAAAAAGCAGGCAGTTGGGGAGATGCCTCAGGCTTCAGTTTTTATCCGGGTAAAAATTTGGGTGCGTTAGGGGATGCCGGGGCGATTACCACCAATGATGCCGAGTTAGCGCATATGCTTAAGGCTATACGTAATTATGGCTCACACGAAAAATATAAAAATCTGGTACCTGGGGTAAATAGTCGCCTTGATGAAATTCAGGCGGCAATCTTGAATGTGAAACTGAAATTTTTAGATCAGGAGAACCAGTATCGTCGTCATATTGCAGATCTTTATTTAAAAGAAATTCAGAACTCAGCGATTGAGCTTCCATTCACAAATATAAATGCCGAAACTGATACACAGCATGTTTGGCACTTATTTGTGATCCGAACTCAACATCGGGAACAATTACAAAAACATTTAGCAGAGCACGGGGTACAGACATTGATTCATTATCCGATTCCACCGCATAAGCAGCAAGCCTATCAGGAGTGGAATAATTTCAGTTTACCAATTTCAGAACAAATTCATGCTGAGGTCTTGAGCTTGCCGATTGGACCGACTTTATCTATTGATGAGGCAAAGCAGGTTGTTCAGTTATGTAATGGTTTTCAAGCATAGATGAATTTACTTAGGACCAGTGTACTCAATGGCGTGGCAGTTTTGATTAAGACCATCACCATGTTTGTACTGAATAAAATTTTAGCTGTATATCTAGGACCCACTGGATATGCAGCGATAGGACAGTTCCAGAATTTTATTCAAATGGTGACTACTTTTGCAGGGAGTGCAATTAATACCGCAGTCGTAAAATATACAGCCGAATATCATGAGGATGAAAGTAAACAACGTGCAATTTGGAAAACAGCAGGTAGTATTATTTTTCTGTTTAGTCTGATTTTCGCGTTTCTCATATTAATTTTTCAAGGACAACTCTCACTTTATATTTTCCATTCACTTAAATACCAGACAGTTTTTATATGGTTTGCAGTTTTTTTGATATTTTTTAATTTTAATACACTGTTTTTAGCGATATTAAATGGAAAAAAAGAAATATTAAAATTAGTGCTTGCAAATATTGCAGGTAGTTTATTTGCTCTTATTATCACAAGTGTGCTGGCAATTAAGTTACATTTATATGGAGCTTTAGTTGCATTATCCATTTATCAGTCTATTGCATTTATAGTGACGTTATTTCTATGTTATAGAGCGAACTGGTTTAAGTTTTCATCTCTCCTAGGAAAAATAGACCTAGAAATTACCAAAAAGTTTAGCTCATTTATTCTCATGGCATTAGTGAGTGCGATTTGTGTACCCCTGTCTCAAATGTTAATTAGAGCATATTTAACTCAGGAGTTTAGTCTGGCATATGCAGGTTACTGGGAAGCGATGATCCGACTAAGCACGGTATACCTTATGCTGGTCACGACAACATTGGGAGTGTATTACTTACCCCGATTATCAGAGCTAAATAAGATTGATGAAATTAAGAAAGAAGTTTATTTGGGCTATAAATTTCTTTTTCCACTGACTGTAGTAGGAGGAATTATTGTTTTCGTACTACGTGATTGGATAATTAATTTACTATTCACTCCATCTTTCGCACCCATGCAGGACTTGTTCTTTTGGCAAATGATGGGGGATGCATTAAAAATAGGAAGCTGGATACTCGCCTATTTAATGCTAAGCAAAGCAATGACCAAACTGTACATTTCTACAGAAATTATATTTACCTTATCCCTTATTGCTTTGACCTATGTATGTACCCAGTTTTTTGGATTTAAAGGTGTTTCAATTGCCCACCTAATAAATTATGGGATGTATTGGATAGTAATCAGTTTATTTATATTTAAACAATTAAAATAAAGAGATATATAATATGATAATTGAGCAATCTTTAGTTTCCATCATTATACCAAGTTATAATCATGAGAGATTCGTGTGTGACAGTATCCGGAGTGTCATTGACCAGTCTTACCAGAATATTGAGTTAATTGTCATTGATGATGGATCTACAGATTCTTCAGTAGAAAAAATACAAGGACTGATTCCGATCTGTGAAAAACGGTTCATCCGGTTTGAGTTTAGACATCGACCCAATAAGGGCTTGAGTGCAACCTTGAATGAAGCATTAGAATGGACACAAGGAGAATATTTTTCTTCTCTAGCTTCAGATGATATAATCTTAAAAGATAAAATAAAGATACAATCAGAATTTTTAAACCAGAATAAAAATTGTATCGCAGTATTTGGAGGAGTAGCAATTATTGATAATGATTCTAATCTTGTAAAAAATAGGGTTAAAAAAAGACAAAGTTATAATTTTGAAAAAATTTTATTATTAGAACATGATTTACCAGCTACGACCCAACTGATCCGATCTAAAGCTGTGAAAAAAATTGGTGGTTATGATGCTAAGGTAAAAATTGAAGACTGGTATATGTGGTTGCTTTTAGCACGGGAAGGGGAGTTATGTTATCTTCCTGTTGTTTTTGCTAAATACAGGCTGCATGATAATAATATGCATAAACAGACGTCTCTTATGCATGATTCGAGAATGATGATTTTAAATGAGTACCAAAATCATATTCTATTTAATAAAGCAAAAAAAAGAGCTTTATGGATAAATGCATTTGAGTTGGGGTTGTTTTCCAAAAAGAAATCATTAGAAAAAATGCTAAGCATTTTGAGAGAATATCCATCTGAAATTTTAACATATGATTTTTTTAGGTTTTTTTACTGGTTGCTTATTAAAAAAGATTTTTAATATAAATAAGTTTGATAAATGTTATTAATTTTGTTAAAGAATAATTTTTAAAATATATTAAATAAGAAAATAATTGAATTAATAATATAAAATATTAATCGGTTCTTTTACTTTTCTATCAAGTAAAAGACAATAAGAAAGGAATGGATAATGATTATTTTAAATGAAACTAATTCAAAAAATAACATTATTTTTTTAAGTGATACTAATATAAGAGATAAATCAATTATATATCTTATACTGTTTTCATTTTTTTTATCTCAGTTTTATTTTTGGTCAAGTGGAGTTCCACAATTCAGCCATATTTTTATTATGGGTGCTATTTTATTGCTATTTAGCAAGAGCTCTAAAATAAATATATGGCTGAATTGTGGAACTCCACTTGACCAAAAACAAACCAA
>CAZJKY010000011.1:7730-11281 GCA_964546915.1 uncultured Gammaproteobacteria bacterium
TGTGTTGGGTGTGTTTGGTGTTTTTTGTCGCTTATGCAATTTGTGTAAATTTTGCTTGGTATTTAATTGTTCTCGATTCAAGTTATATGATGTCGACTGTTTACTGGATATTTAATTTATTATTTTTTCTATTAATGATGAATTTAAATCAAGTTCAGATTAACTTTTTCTATGAAAAATTATTATTCCTAATTCCTTTTTCCTATATTGTTGAAATTATTATCTGGGCAAGCAACTTAGGTCGTTATGATTTTGAACCTCGATATAATGGTCTTTTTAATGATCCTAATCAGATGGCATTTTGGGTGCTGAGTAGCTGTGCAATTTATCTGTATATTTCAGGAAATGGCTTTAAAAAAATAACTATCTATTTTTTAGCCTTATTCTTAATTTTATTGACCATGTCAAGATCTGCTTCAGTTGGTTTTTTAATGTTAACTCTGGGACTTATATTTAGTCAAAAAGGAGACCTAAATAAAAGAATATTTGTATTCATTGGAACATTAGTGTTTTTTGGAAGCTTAAGCTACTTTTTATATAACTTGGGGGTCTTTGATAGTATTGCACTACGCTTTATAGAAGGGTTAGATCAACGAGACAGTCAGGTAGAAGGGCGTGGTCTTTTCAGTTTTTTAGATTATCCTCAATATTTAATTTTTGGTGCTGGGCAAGGCGCCCACTGGTTATATAACCCTACAGGAAATGAAATTCATTCAACTTGGTTAGGTATCTTATTTTATTATGGGATTATAGGAATATCCTTATTTTTAATATTTTTATATCAAATATTTAAGAAACTATCGCTTTCCAACAAGATGATATTATTAGGGCCAATGTTATATGGGTTTACCACTTATAGCGCAAGAACAATTATTTTTTGGTTTTTATTGGCGGCTTTTTTATTATTCTCAAATAATAAGGATGAATAAATATGTATATTTCTATCGGAATTCCATTTTTTAATGCTGAAAAATTCTTGGAAGATGCGATTAAATCTGTCCTTGTCCAAACTTTTCAAGACTGGGAACTCATACTGGTAGATGATGGTTCGACAGACCGGTCTTTAGAAATAGCCCGATCATTTGTTGATTCTCGAATCCGTATCATTTCTGACGGTTATAATAGAAGATTACCCTATCGCTTAAATCAGATTATTAGTGAAGCAAAATATGACATTATTGCGCGTATGGATGCTGATGATTTAATGGCTGTAGACCGGCTTGAAAAACAGATTAAAGTCCTAACTAAAAATCCAGAGATTGATTTAGTTGTTACCAGCTTGTATTCCATTGGAAATAAAAATGAAATTCTGGGGAAAAGAATTTTTTCTACCCACCAGATGCAGCCAAAAGAAATTTTGCAAGGGTTGACAAATTTATTACATCCTTCACTTCTTGCACGTAAGGCATGGTGTCAAAGAAATCCTTATCAGGAAAATAACTGCCTAGCTGAAGATTATGAATTATGGCTCTCAGCAGCTATAAAAAATGATTTTAATTATATGGTAATGCAAGAACCATTGTATTTTTATCGAGAAGTAGAAAATGTAAAAAAAGAGAAAATGATCCGTGGTTATAATACCCAGATTGAAGTAATCAAAAAATATTATAATAATATAATCGCTGATCGCGAAAAAAATAAGATTCTTCTAAAATTTGAGATAAAAAAAATTATTGTAAAAATATTAAATTTTCTTAATTTAATGCAGATTTTACATAAACGTAGAATTACTACTGTTTCTGAAAGCGATAAAATTTTTTATGCTTCACAATTAGAAATTATAGAGTGTTTAAATAATGATAAATAAAAAAATTGCTATTATAGGTTCTACTGCTTATAACCTTTATAATTTTCGTAAAGATTTTATTTTTGCATGTTTAGAGCAGGGTCATCAGGTTTATGCTTTTGTATCAGAGTATGATGATCAGTGGCTAGATACAATTAAAAATCTTGGAGCGACCCCTATTACCTATCAACTTAGTCGAGGGGGGGTAAATCCATTATCTGATCTATATTCTATTTTTCAACTTATAAATAAAATAAAAAAAATTCAACCTGATATAGTATTTTCATACTCAACTAAACCAGTTATTTATGCAACTTTAGCTGCTTACAGAACGAAAGTTCCTTATATTTATGGCATGATTGAAGGATTGGGTTCGCCTTTTACCATTCATAAACATGGGCAAAGTCTGAAAGCCCAATTTATACGTTTTGTGCAAATTTCTCTATATCGGCTGGCATTTCCATACTTAGATAAAATTATATTCTTAAATCATGATGACCCTAAAGATTTAGTACATTACTATAATATTCCTCATAAAAAAAATGCGATTGAAGTTTTAGGACCTATTGGGCTGAATTTAAAAGATTTTAGCTATAAAAAATGGGATGATCAAAAAAATATATCTTTTATTTTTGTAGCTAGATTAATTGCTGAAAAGGGAATATTTGAGTATTTACAGGCTGCTAAAATAATTAAAAAAAAATATCCTAATATAATATTTAAGATTATAGGTTGTTTAGATACAGAAAACCCTACAGGACTGAAACAAGTAGAATTAAACCAGCTAATAGAGAAAGGTATAATAGAATATGATGGGTTTGTTAAAGATGTAGCTAATCGAATAAGTAATAGTACTGTATTTGTATTGCCCTCATATTATCGTGAAGGTGTTCCTCGTAGTATGCAAGAAGCTATGGCTATTGGACGTCCAGTTATTACAACAGATGTACCAGGCTGTAATGAAACTATAGAAGATGGAGTCACAGGTTTCTTGATTCCAAAATGGGATGTAGCAGCATTAGTAAACAAAATGATTTATTTTATAGAACATCCTGAACGAGTAAATAAAATGGGATATCAAGGATTTCTATATGCTAAAAAAAATTTTAATGCTGATCATATAAACCATAGATTATTGCAAATATTGAAAATGGATTAGCTTTTAGGAATCATTTTTAAATATAAACTTTGGTTATATCTAGGTTGAAAATAATAAATAGAGAATATTTATAATATCCAGGAGATTGTAGTGAGTGAAGAGGCAAGCTTTAAAATAAAAAAATATGAAGATTTAGATAAAATAATGTGGAATGATTTTTTATTAAAATGTAAAAATTATCATTTTATGTTTAATCGGGATTTTATGGAGTATCATTCTGATCGTTTTAAGGATTTCTCATTAATATTTAAAAATGATAAACATAAAATCATAGCTTTATTGCCTGGAAATATTAAAGATAAGATTTTTTATAGTCATCAAGGTCTAACCTTTGGTGGGTTTTTGATTGATAGGGGAGTGCATACAGCTGATATGCTTGAACTCTTTGCTCAATTAAAGATTTTTTTAAAAGAAAACAATATTGAAAAAATCGTATATAAATGTATCCCGGTCATTTATCATAATTATCCAGCGCAAGAAGATTTATATGCTTTATTTAGAAATCATGCAAACCTTTATCGTAGAGATATAAGTGTTTCTATTGATTTAGAGGAAGAGTATTCATATTCAGAGAGCAAAAAAAAACCACCAAACACACCCAACACA
>CAZJKY010000012.1:0-1458 GCA_964546915.1 uncultured Gammaproteobacteria bacterium
TTGGAAGCGTTCTTCGGCGAGAACGAAAATCAATGATCTTCACGTCCGGATCAATGCCAGATTTCAGCAATTCATCAACAATAATATCCCCAACAGCAATTATTATAGTATGTTTCGATGTATCGATACATCGAAGTAATGATTTTTCATCTTTAAATACCTGCCTTAACGGTTTTTGCAACATTGGTCTTAAGCACTCTGGCATGATTATTTCTTTATTTTCGAATTTCGCATTTCGAATTTCGAATTTTTTTCCTTCCCTATCTATCTCTCCCTCTCTAATTCTTTCCGAACTGATCAACTTTCCATCTTCTGCCAAGACATCATTAATGGTTATTATTTTCAATAAAGGAAGTTTGTTCTTTTCTCTCAACTGATTAATTATTAAAGCATTCGGATAAGTCCTTTTCGAAACAACAATTGCCTCGATATTCTTTTCTTTATCCGCTCCGCCGGTAAAATGAGAAAAAGAAATAATATCTGCAATGCGGCCGTCCACAAGATATTTTTTTATATATTTTTCAACTGATTTTTTTCTTACTGTAAATGATTCAATTGTTTCTGACAAAAATTTATTTTTATAAATTTCTTCTGTAGCAATCCCAATCGTAATTTTTTTCCCCACCTCAAAAGCTTTATTAATCAATGCCTGATGACCTAAATGAAACCTATCAAACGTTCCCCCAAATACTATGTGTTTATATTTTTGATTTTTGATCTGTGTTTTTGATATTTGATCTTTGATATTTGATATTAAATACTTAGGCACTCTATCATGCCAATCTTTGCCTTCTTTTATCAACTTCCTTATCCTCCATCCCTCATATAAAGATCTTTTATAATAATTAACTCTCAATACTTTATACCCAGCTCTTTTCAATATTTTATTTGTCCATTCATTATTTCCCATTGCAATATTAAACTCTCCAACCTGTTTTTTTAAATTTTCCAGCCACTTTTCATCATCAAAAAAATCATCCAAAGGAACAATTTTAATTAATCTATCTTTTATCTTTTCTTTGTAAGCGACTGTTTTAATAATTTTTTTTCTTGTTTCAAAATCAATCGGGTTATTTTCATCACAAATATTAGAGCTACCTATGCCGATTACAATTTTATCGGATTTTTCCAAAGCTTTTTTTATCAAAAAAAGATGGCCTTTATGAAAGGGCTGAAAGCGGCCGACGATGAGGGCAACGGGATATTTCATAGCTTAAATAGTATACTATACCCATGATAAACCCGCTTTTAATCAATCCAAAGCAAGAAAAAGAAAAGATAATTAATTTTCTAAAAAAAACTTTTAAAAAGCAAAAAATCGATAAAGTTGTTCTCGGCCTTTCCGGCGGAATTGATTCAACAACGGCCTTTATCTTTTAAAGGAAGTTTTGCCCGAAAAAAATATTTTTGCTGTCCAGATGGACTATAAACCCCAAAAACCCAAACACACCCAACACA
>CAZJKY010000012.1:1468-10861 GCA_964546915.1 uncultured Gammaproteobacteria bacterium
TTCTAAAAAAAACTTTTAAAAAGCAAAAAATCGATAAAGTTGTCTTGGGACTGTCTGGGGGAATAGACTCTGCAACTGTTTTTTATCTTTTAAAGGAAGTTTTGCCCGAAAAAAATATTTTTGCCGTCCAGATGGACTATAAACCCCGAAAAAAATCGGATATCAATTTGAAAGGAATTAATGTTATTAATGTTTCTATAAAAAAAATTGTTGATGAATTTGTAAAAGAAAGCGAAGATATCCGTTTTGAACGACTTGGGATTCCCCCGAAGGGGGAGGGTTCCCACTGGAGTGAAAAACGCGGTATCGAGCTTTCTTTATCAAAATTAAGACTTGGTAATATTATGGCCCGCGTCCGAATGATAATTCTTTTTGACTTGGCAAAACAACTAAATGCCATGGTTTGCGGCACAGAAAATAAATCTGAAAAATTACTTGGCTATTTTACCCGTTTCGGCGATGCGGCATCAGACATTGAGCCAATTTCTCATTTATATAAAACTCAAGTTCTACAGCTGGCAAAATATTTAAAAGTCCCAAAAAAAATTATTCAACAATCCCCAACCGCAGGCCTTTGGACCGGGCAAACTGATGAAGGCGAATTCGGATTTACTTATGAAGAAGCTGACCAAGTATTGTATCTTACCCACGACCGTGGACAAGATATTAATATTGTAAAGAAGAATTTTCCTAATGCTGAAAAAATAATTAAGCGTTCGTTAAATAATGAGTTTAAACTCAAGACGCCATATTCACTGTAAAGCTACCTGATTTATTAAGTAGTGATGAATCGCTCAACTACTCTTAAAAAATTTTATTCTTGACAAAAATAATTTATTTATTAGTATAATAGTATCTTAATTAGGGGAGCTTGTATTACAGGCTGAGAGTCCTGATAGAATCGGGAGACCCATGAACCTGATCCGGGTAATGCCGGCGAAGGGAAAGAGTTTATGACAAATAAAGAAATAATAGGTCTTCATGTTTTAACTGACCGCGAACTAGTAAAACCTCGATCTTTAATCAAAGTGATAGAACTGGCAATTGAAGGCGGTGCATCAGTTATACAATTAAGAGATAAAAATGCCAGTGATGAAGAAATGATTGCTTTGGGTCTGGAAATACTAAAATTAACGGCAGGAAGAATTCCCCTGATTGTTAATGATGGAGTTAACGTGGCACGGGCAATTGGCGCTGATGGAGTACATGTTGGACAAAAAGACATGCCAGCGGTAGAAGTAAGAAAAATAATAGGCAAAAATATGATTCTTGGTGTATCGGCTAATACTGTCAAGGAGGCAATTCGGGCTGAAAAAGATGGTGCAGACTATTTAGGGGTTGGTCCGGTTTTTCCAACTCCTACTAAAACTGATGCTGATCCGCCTATTGGACTGCGTGGTCTTTTAGATATTAGAAACGCAGTTTCACTTCCTATTATTGCCATTGGTGGTATAAAAATAAGAAATGCACCGCAAGTTATGCAAATTGCCGATGGTATTGCAATAATATCCGCCGTATTAAGCGCAAAGAATCCACTACTAGCGACTCAAAAGTTGTCAATAATTATAAAAGGATGAAAAAAAATTTATCAGAATTAGCATTAATCGACCGGATAGCTAATAAGTCTCGCAAATATAAAAGTGATGTTCTTAAGGGAATAGGCGATGATACGGCGGTTGTTAAACTTAATAAAGATAAATGCCTTCTTTATACCTGTGATGCCTTGGTTTCTGGAGTGCACTTCTCCGAAAAATATTCTACTCCATATCAGATAGGACGAAAGGCGGCTGCCATAAATATCAGTGATGTTGCGGCGATGGGCGGTAAACCTAATCATTTTTTGGTTTCGCTTTTTTTACCCAAAGGTATAACTGAAAAATTCATTGACGAACTTTATCAAGGCCTAACTGAAGAATGTAATTTATATGATATTGATATAATTGGCGGAAATATTGCTAAAAGTAATCAATTTATAATTGATCTATTTTTGATAGGTGAAGTGTCTCCAAATAATCTGCTTCTTCGCTCCGGCGCCAAAGTAGGAGATATAGTTTTAGTAACTGGAAATCTCGGTGACTCCGCCGCCGGATTAAGATTATTGCAAAATCCGAAAATAAACATTTCTATAACAGATAAAAAAAGATTAACTTCTCGTCATTTGACGCCAACTCCTAGAGTAAAAGAAGGAACACTTATTGCCCAATTAAAAAAAGCCAGTTCAATGATTGATATTAGTGATGGTTTAAGTAGCGATTTGGGACATATCTGTGAGGAAAGTAAAGTAGGAGTGAGATTATTTATCGATAAAATACCAATTTCTAATTCGGTAAAAAAAGTGGCAAAACTGATGAAATTATCATTTATATATTTAGCCTTAAATGGAGGAGAAGATTATGAGTTATGCTTTACTGTTCCCAAAAAATACACATCTGATATTTTTTATAAACTAGAAAAAGAGACAAAAACAAAAGTAACAGTAATTGGTGAAATCATTCCTAAAATACAAGGAAGATGGCTAATTGATGGCACTGAAAAGAAATTTCCTTTAAAGGCAAAAGGCTGGGATCATTTTCTATGAAAACGGTATTAACTATTGCAGGTTCGGATTCGAGCGGTGGGGCCGGGATTCAGGCGGATCTAAAAACTTTTTTTACCAGAGGAGTTTATGGAATGAGTGTAATAACGGCTTTAACCGCGCAAAATACTATCGGTGTACAAGGTATATTTAACGTTCCACCTGATTTTGTTGCTCTTCAGATTGACTCAGTCATGTCTGATATTGGAACCGATGTTTGGAAAACGGGCATGCTTGCTAATAAAGAAATCATCAATGTTGTAGTTGATAAGGTCGATCAATATAAAATCAAATATTTAGTTGTTGATCCGGTGATGATTGCTAAAGGCGGAAATAGACTTTTAGAAGAACAGGCAAGCGACTTTCTTATTCGTAAATTAATTCCACGAACCTATGTGATAACTCCAAATCGATTTGAGGCAGAAATACTGTCAGGAATATCAATTAAAAATCTCGCAGACGTAAAAAAAGCTGCTTATAAAATACATCAATTAGGAGCAAAAAATGTTGTTATCAAAGGTGGACATTTGAATAATTCTTTTTTTGCTATCGACACATTATTTGACGGTAAAGATTATTTTACTTATTCTTCAAAACGGATTATAACCACTCATACTCATGGAACCGGATGTACTTTTGCTTCTGTAATTGCGGCTGAATTAGCCAAAAAAAATAATCTTAAAAAAGCCGTTTCAATAGCTAAAAATTATATTACTCAAGCAATCAAAACCGGTAAAAATTTACATATTGGGAAAGGGTTTGGTCCTTTAAATCATTTTGTTGTTTTAAGGAAATAGAACTTGAGAGGTGACAAATAACAAATAAATCAAAAGGAGAATCTTGCCTTCTTTTTTGGAAATATCGTTTTTGGAACGGGAAAAGAGATAAAAAACTCCTAAGCCTAAAAGAGTCAAAAGTAAAATCCGGAAAGAATAGACGCTGACATTAATTCTTTTGCCATTTAATAAGGTAAATATACCAAATAATAAAGTGTTAGCAGCGGCCGACCCGAGATAATCGCCTAAAGCCACTTCTTTTTTACCCAAAAAAAT
Source organism: uncultured Gammaproteobacteria bacterium (assembly GCA_964546915.1). Taxonomy (GTDB): domain Bacteria; phylum Patescibacteriota; class Microgenomatia; order UBA1406; family GWC2-37-13; genus GWC2-37-13. The sequence goes on from CAZJKY010000012.1 coordinate 5,096, forward strand.
CGATTTTATCGCCAAACTTAACTCCGGCAGATTGGTCCCGATAGATAAAATTATTAAACTTATAAGGAATGAAGAAATGTGAAAAAAAGAGGCAAAATATACTGTTTCATTAACAATGAATTTACTGGTGATAAAAATGATTATCGAGGCTAATATTATTTCAACAAAATCTTCAATAAAATGCTTTTTGGAAAAAATTTTTTTCTCTTTAGAGACTGCCATTAAACCATCTTTCTTTTCAATAAAATAAAAAAGAATTATGTAAATCAAAATTAAAAATACTCCTTCTGTGCGTGTCAAAACATTATCAGCAATTAAAAATACCGGGGCGGCGACCACCAAAAGCGAAAAAATCAGATTATTTTCACCGAGCTGGTGAACTAATTTTACCCCACCGCCAAAGACGGCTAAAAGAGGAATAACCAAAATAAAAAGAATTAAAGAGGCACCAAGAAGATTCCCCACAAAAATATCCGGGGTCTTGTTAATAATAGAATTTATCCCAACACTAAACTCCGGAATCGAAGTTAGAATTCCTAAAACAAAAAAAGATACGGCAAAAGAAGATAACTTAAATTTATGAGCTAAACGCTCAACTGAACTAATAATAATGCCGGAACAGTACCAAAGAATAAAAAAGGCAACTAAATAAAAAATTAAGTGAATAAAGATCATTAATTAAAATATAACAGATTTTACATCTGTGGTTGTTGATCAATTCTTTCTCTTGGCGGTCTGGCTTCAGAAACAACTAGCTTTCTTCCGTTATAATCTTGACCATTTAAAGTATCAATCGCTTTTTTAGCTTCCTCTTCAGTGGTCATCTCGACAAATCCAAAACCTTTTGACTTTCCAGTATCTCTAAATTTGATGACCGTCGCGGAAACGACTGTGCCAACGGTACCAAAATGGACTTTCAAATCATCATCGGTTGTTTCGTATAATAAATTACCTACATAAAGTTTTTTACTCATGAAAAATCACCCCCTGACCAAAATTTGAGAAATTATTTATAAGAATGGAATCTGTAGTAATAATCCGAATGTAATTAAAATTCACGAAAAGATAAAAGAACTTAACTTAAAAAGTATAACAAAATATCAGACGATGTCAAAAGAAAATTATCTTGTCACCTGAAAACTGCGAACTTGTTCTAGAAGTTTTTTTGCCTCGGGATTTTTTTAATTATTTCTTTTTTCTTTTTCGCAAAAGCATGTTGATTTAAATTCAACTCCGCGATTTCTTTCGTTTCTAGAACGAGTTTTTCAAGCACTTGCCAATATTTTTCCAAACGATGTTTTTTAATTAAATCTGACAAATATTTATAATCAAAATCTTCTAACAAAATCAGACTGATGATATCGATTAAACTGTTTTTTTAGCTCGGTTAAAAGAGAAAAACTTTTGTCAGTTAAAAACTGTTGGTAAAAAGCGTTCATGATCCAAGTCGTTTTCTAATTTCTAATAAAACTGCTTCTTGAAAATCCTTTGCGTACCACTCCGGCAGATTCCAGAGGTCAACAAAAAGCTGGGATAAGCCAAGTTTTTTGAATTTTAATAAATACGGGTCGGATTTTAGGATAAAAATATTTGGCGGACGTTTGCTTTTTGGAAATCTTTTAATAATTTTTTCAATTTTATTGGAATAAAAATAAATATGATCGTAATCAGCTGGAATTCTGTTAAATTTTATACGGAAAAAAGTATAAGCTGTTGGAATAACCTCTGGAGGCATTAAGCCTTCACGATCATAAACCGGTAAATTAGCAAAAGTAGAATAAATAATCTCTTTTTTTAAGTTTCTTCTGGTGGCCCAGAAAAATAATAATCTCTCCCAATCAACTATTTTCGATGAGGTTTTATTAATCTTAACAATATTCAAGTTACGCAAAGGAATCAAGGCATGATTAACGACACTGGTTGAAAGAGAGTATTTATTTGCCAATTCGGTGATAGTAAAATCTGGGCTTCTCTTTTCGATCACACGATCAAGAAGTTCCCTCCAAATATATTCGATTTTAAGCATAATTTTCTATTTTGATGAAAATTTATCACGGTCTTTTTCTATAATAATAGAAAATAAATTGAATGTCAACCCCATTTTCGCTTGCAAAGAAGAAGAAGAAGAAGTAAAATAGGAATCAGATTATGACTGAATACAAACTAATACCACAACAATTTGAAATGCATAATGCTGAAATTAAAAAAAGACTTCCAATTGGTGATTTAGTTTGGCGTAATTTTCTACATAAAAGATTCGCCGTTATTAATAATTATATAAACTCTGTCAGTCCACCAAATATCGGTGAAGTAATTACAGATGTTTATGTCTCTAATATTAGAGTTGCAATTGCAAATCAAGAAATGTATGAGGAAGTAGGACAACAAATTGCCGGCGGAGGAATATGGCCAGTTAGTGAAGTTGTGCTTGTTAATAGAAAAGAAATGCGTGTACTACAAAAAGTAGGTTTGTTATAACTATATAAATTCTTCTTTTACATTTTACCTCGTCACTTGAAATGATCTAACTTGCTCTAAGAGTTCTTTTGCTTCTTCATTTTCTTGAAAATGGCGGCGGACCGGCGAAATTAACTGATCAAGAAGTTTAGACAAAGTGGCTTTCAAATCCATTGGGTGGACTTTTTTCTCGTAATTTATTTAAACATTTTCGCTGCCTGCTGAATGCCATAACCTCCAGCAAGAGCTAAGAGAGGATAACCAGCAAGACGGGCAAATTTGGAAGTTTGAGCAAAATGAAGAAGTTCTCTATTGGTGTCAATAATATTTTTCTCTCTAGAGGAGACGGCAAAAACAACAGCATAGGGTAATTCTCCAACAGTCATAATAGCTATCGCCCCCAAACCTAAAGCAGCAGCATCAACTTCTTTAGCAGTACCAACTACTATTTCAGCTATCCCTTTAGTTGTCTTAACTATTCCTCGACCTAGATATCCAGCGCCTTTTTTTGTTTCTTTTCTTAACTGGGAAAAAGTGGTGTTTTCCTCGACTGCATTGGCTCGTGCTTCTTTTTCTTTTTCCTCAATTAATCTTCCTCTTTCTTCTTCAGGTAAATTCCACTTTCTACTAGCTATTGATTCTCCCATATTTTTTAAGAAAATTTAGTAAGCGCTATTATACAGGATATAATAACTAAAATCAATACCCAAAGACTTGTTTCGCTCCATCCATTATTTTTTTCCCTTTTCCGGTTATGGAAAATGTCTCGGCTCCGTCTCTTATTTGTTTTTTAATCATCTCTTTTTTAGCTAAATATCCAAGGATTAACTGTAACTCGTTTTGGGCAAACGGGTCGTCACAATGAGAGATTCTTTTTTTCATCCCTTCGGGCGGAGTCAACGTTACCATATCTTCCAAGATCCCTGTAAACGTCCGCATGGCGGGACTAAGAATCCGTAGGCTGATAAAAACATCCAAACAGGCAACGGTAATCGGTAGGCCGGCTTTTCTTAAAACTTGACTATGTAGCTGGCGGTCCATATAGTCTCTCAGATTGCCTCGGTAATTATCGCGAAAATTAAACATTTCTTTTCCCATAAATATCTCAAGAATTTTTATTGTTCTTAAACTATTTAAGAAGTAGTATAATAAAGACAGGTTGTTATGACAAGAGCAAGGTCAGAGTCACCATTCGCCGGTGCCAGTACCGCCAGAAAAAAGATTGATGAAACAATAAGAATGAAAACCTCTTTGAGATTAACTCTTACGTCCGAGGTTGCCGCCTGCATTTTTGGCTTACCGGCCGATTCTCTGAAAACCTATGGTCTTAACGCACTGATTAAAACCGACCGGAAAGGAGTAAATATTTTAGTGGCTGATAACGAAGAAGTTGCTTTACAGGCGCTCCGAAACTGGCAAAACGATATTGACCCAGCGTCAACTCAGCTTTTCAACAAAGCCACCTATGTTTCTCTCTACCGAACAGTTCAGGCGGCCGCTCAGGGTCAGGGTAAAAGAGTCGCCGGCGGGTCCGAGTCTTTTTTCATTAAACTTCTGGAAGAGACTGATGATAGTTTTGCCGGAGTTTTAGAGCAATTGGAAAAAAGGGGCGGACTGGATGCGGACGATCAAAGAGCTGTGCACATTAAATTAACCCAAATCTGGGATAGTCTCGCTCCGGCTGAAAAAGACACGATTGACTCTTTTGCCCCTCAAAATCTTTTTAGAGTCTAACATTATTTAAGCATTATCTCGTCACCTGAAAACTCCTTACCTGCTTTAATAGTTTTTTTGCCTCGTGGTTTTCTTCAAAATGGCGCCGGACCGGCTCAATTAACTGATCAAGAAGTTTAGACAAAGTGGCTTTCAAATCCATTGGATGGACTTTTTTTTCGCTAAAAGTTTTTTCCAAATCTTTATAAGTTTTAAAAGAAATATTACCGCCAAATTTTTCCAGCCTCTCGATTTTTATCTCACTAATTCCTAACCGATCGAAGGATTCAAAAACAATGTATTTAAAATATTCCAAAATCGGGTTTTCTTTAATATCACCTTCAAGACAGTAAGCCTTATTTATCTTTCTATTGATATCTTCGGTTGTGTCAGTCATGAAAATCGCGCTGTCAGGATTGGACTTGGACATTTTTAGAGCAATTGTTCGTGTGGCTCTATCTGATGATGTTATTGGCGGTTTACCTAAACCCATTAACATATGGTGAGAAACGACGACCGGTTTCCAAAATCCCAATTGCGGACCAATTTCCCGGGCTAACATATTAATTTTTCGTTGGTCCATACCCAGTTGCGTTATTTTTGCTCCCAATAAAAATATATCTGTTATCTGCATACACGGATAGATCATTTGAGCCGCTGTCAAAGTTTCTACTGATTCTTCCCGACCCATAAATTCAGCTGTTCTTATGAAACGGGCTAGTTTATTAGTCATGCCGACGCGAATAACCAGCTGCCAGTAATCCGAGTCTTTTACCATATCAGACGCCCATAAAAATTCAACATGTTTTAAATCCATGCCGGAAGCTCTCCAAACCTCAATAAAATATTTTCCAACCGTTTTGATTTTTTCCAGATTGCCAGCCATTTTGTTGTTGGCCATCGCATGCCAGTCAGCGACGAGCATTTTGAACTTGACTCCAGCCTTGATCATTTTGTTGACATTGATGGAGCGAAGAATCCCTTGTGCAATATGGATCTGCCCACTTGGTTCAAATCCGTCGTAAGCAATGAGCTCTTCTTCGCTTTCTAAAAGTTTTTTTAATTCCTCCTCCTGAATAATTTCCTCCCCAACTTGTTTTATGAGATTTAAACGATCTTGTATTTTCATATGATTCATTATAGATAAAACTTTTAATTAATGAAAACGATTATCAATTTCTTTTAAAGCTTTTAATAAAATAAGATTTTCTTTTCGATCTCGTAGAGTCATTCTAATAAAGTTTTTGTTTTTAATCCCTATCGTTTTATTCAAATTTGTTACTAAAATCCCCTTATTTAATAGTTCTTTAAATAAGTTAAGTCGCTTTACCGGTCGCAATAAAACAAAATTAGTTTTTGAGATAGTAACTAATTTAATATTTTTAAACTCTTTAATTTGTTCTTCAAAAAACATTCGTTCTTGAAAAAAATTAAGAGCTCCTGCTATTTTTATCTCACCCGTTAGTAACAACGATTGAAGTAATTTTTCAACAACAAATAAAGTCGGACCAGAAACATTAAAAGGCAGTCTTTGATTTTCAATTTTCTCTATTATTTTTGCTGATCCAACACAAACACCCAAACACACCCAACACA
>CAZJKY010000013.1:0-10804 GCA_964546915.1 uncultured Gammaproteobacteria bacterium
AGACAACTGAGAGATTGCTAGAACCGGAATCTTTAGTTCACGGGCCAGATTTTTTAAATTTTGAGAAACAAAAGTAACTTCGTTAACCCGACTATCAAACCGGCGGCCGGAATCAACCAACTGAAGATAATCAACGATTAAAAATTTAATATTTTTTTCCATCTTTAATTTTCTTGCCTTGGTCCGCATTTCTAAAATCGACGCACCCGGCGTATCGTCAATAAATATCGGCGCTTCAGATAATTCACCCATTGCCTCGGTCAGCTTTTTATAATCATCATCAGACAACCGACCTGTTTTTAACCGCCAAGCATCAATATCAGCTTGACCGACCAAAAGACGATCAACTAATTCTTCCTTGCTCATCTCAAGAGAAAAATACCCGACCGCTGTTTTGTATTTTGTTGCCACCTGAAGAGCCATATTTAAAGCCAAAGTGGTTTTTCCAATTCCCGGCCGGGCCGCCAGAATCAAAAGGTTTGAGTCCTGCATCCCGGCTAATTTATTGTCTAAGTCAGGAAAGCCCGTTGGCACACCTCTTAAATGAGTACCTCTTTTGACAAACTCTTCCAATCTCTCAAAACTTTCCGCCAGCACTTCTTTTAGCTGGATAAAATCCCGATGAAGATGGGCTTGGGATAAAGAAAAAATCTCCACTTCCGCTTCGTCCAACAGTTTTTTGACATCACCCTTTTCCTCAAAGGACTTCTCAACCATACGTGACGATAGTTCAATTAACTTTCTTTTGACAAACTGGTTTTTGACAATCCGGGCATACTGTTCAATGTAAGCCGAGGTAGGCACAGTATTGATTAAGTCGGAAAGATAATTTTTGCCGCCGATTTGTTTTAAAGCGTCGTTTTTTTTTAACTCATCCTGAATCGTCACCACATCAATTGGCTGCTGCTTTTCAAATAAAGTCAGCATCGCCGAATAGATCAGTTGATTTTCTCTTGAATAAAAATGTTCTTGTTTTAAAAACTCAGCCACCAGATTAATGGCGCCGGAATCGATGAGAATCGCTCCCAGCACTGACCGTTCAGCCTCAAGATCATGAGGGGGGACTTTAAGACCTTCTGAAGTAGCCATAACTAAAAATTCTAAATATTAAATTCCAAGTTCCAAATAAATTCTAAATTACAAGCACTAAATATTAAACTGTTTAAAATTTATTATTTAATATTTATGATTTATTTGTGATTTGTTATTTAGAATTTAGGATTTATATTTCTAGTACGACTACCTTCATCTCTTGCTCCATTTCTTCTTTTTTATAAATTAACTTTGGTATTGGAATTAAGTTTTCAATGCCGAATTTTTTGGTAAATTCACTAACCACAGTTAACTGTCCAAACTTTTTTTGATTAAGACGAGAGTGATTATAGTGCATCGGGATAACGATCGACGGTTCAATTTTTCTCACTAATTGAGCCGCTTCCTCGGCATCAATCGTATAAAATCCGCCCACCGGCACCATGAGAATATCAACTTCGCCAATTGTCTCCAAAAAACTTTCTTCAGGAATTACTCCCAGATCGCCGCAGTGTAAAACTGAAATCCCTTCCGCTTCAATTTTATAAAGAATATTTTCGCCTCTTTCACTCCCTTTAGTTTTGTCGTGAAAAGACTGAAAACCAAAAACTCTCACTCCTATTTTTTCAAACTCACCTGCCATATCAATTATCAAAGGTTCAACCCCGTTAATTCCGGAAACATTTTTCACTTGATTATGATCTTTATGGTTGTGAGAAACTGTCACAATGTCCGCCTCGGTTTTTGGAAACTTAAGACCAACCATTTCAGAATCATAAGGATCAGTGACTAATTTGGCAGTTTTAGTTTTAATCAAGAAAGACGCATGACCGAGATATTTGATTTCCATATTTTTGAAAAAAAGCGAAGATACCTTTTTTGAGCAAATGGCTTGGGTCCCTTTAGGGTGAAGCCTGCGAAAAAAACGGTATCAAGCTTTGTAATATTTAAATTAGCGTAAAAAGAATAACAAAACCGAAAGAAAAATTCAATGACAAATCTGCTCTTTTATCTTCTCTTGCTGATCTTTTGGTAGCTTGTCAACCTGTTCAACAATCTTGCCGATTGAATTTTCATAAATAATATTAGAAACAAAAGAACCGGCATCCGAGGTTAATTTATTAACAGTATCGGTTGCCTCCCCCAAAATTGTCCCACCAACATCTTCGGCTTTTTTTATTGTATCATTAATAAAATCGCTTCCTTGTACGGGTCGGTCGTGACCGACCCCTACTATTTTTTTTTGGGTTTGTAGTTTTATTTCTTGAGTTTTGCCTAAAATACTTGGGATCTCTTTAGTTTTTCTTAAAAGTATTTTATTCAATAAAATACCAGTAACAATTAAAACAATCAGTAAAGATAGTTTAAAAAGTAATGATCGATCGGTTTTTCCTTCAAGCGGTTTTATTGGCATAAAATATGGGTTTACCCTGAGCTTGTGAATGGGTGACTGACGGGATTTGAACCCGCAACATTCGCCTCCACAGGGCGACGCTCTACCGTTGAGCTACAATCACCAGTAATGTAATTATACCTAATAAACAATTTATTTTTTGTATAATTTAAAGAACTGCCCGGATAGTTTAGCGGCAAAACAAACCCTTGGTAAGGGTTAGACTGTGAGTTCGATTCTCACTCCGGGCTCAAAATTAAAATTTTAGCCTCCCTTACTTGGGACACAAAACATTGATGATGGATTTATTGGCAGAAAAACTATCAGATAGCGCCGAAGATGTAATATCCGCCTAATAAAAATAAAATTATGCTTTCGGCAAGAGTAATCCAAATAATGAATTTTGGCGAAGACATCCATAACTTCATCGTAAAAAAAGCAATTAAAAAAACAGTCAGTTCATCAAGCATATAAAAAATAACATATAAAGCAATATAAAAAAGGTATGAAAAAGTTGACAATTCAGCTTTAGACAACATCCCGGCAAATACAACAGGCACTGCAGCCGAACAAGGAAACTCAACCACAGTGATCACCACCGCAAAAACAAATATAGAAAATAATATTGGTAATACTGTTTTATTTTTCGTAATCATTTTCTTGAATTTTTCAGTAAATTTACCCTCAATTTTTTGCGTTGGACCAATTCCACAAGTTAGTCCTTGTTTTTTAAATTTCAAAAAATCTTTGAAAAAATAACCCGCTCCAAATAAAGTTATTAAACCAATTATTATTTCCATTTTCCTTAGATAAAGTGATAGAAAATTAAACAACTGATACCAAAAAATAATTAACACCCCATAAACCATTGCCGTAGTAAAGATAAATCCACCACCAAATAATAATGTTTTTACTCTCGACCGTAAAGACAAGACTAAAGCTAAAATCAAAATCAAAGCGCCAAGCGAACAGACATTAAATCCGTCCATTGCCCCAAGAATAATTGCCAAAACCGGTAAAGCAAAGTTATTAGGATTAATCTTACCTACAAACGGCAGATTAATAAGTGATGATTTATCTTTATCTTTTATCTTAATTCCTTTAATTAAAGAAGTAATATGGTTATTTATTTCCTTTCCGATTTCTTCGTTATATCCAATATAGTATTTATCACTAATAAAAATCGCCGGTACTACCCCTTGAAGAGTCTTCTCTACTTTATATTTTTGGTAATAATTAAAAAGCTTATTAGTATTTGCAGAAACTTCATAATTATTGATTTTTACTTCAGAATAATTTTTTTTTACCTGATCTAAAAATATTTTTGCTTTAGCGCAGTGTGGGCAAGTCGTACTATAAAAAAAATCAATATTGATTTTTTCTATTGCTTGAATTGTATTGAAATTAAAAAAAAAGAAGATCAGTATTAAAAAAAACACTTTAATGTATTTCATTTTTTATTTATCTTGATAAAAAACTATTATATACTAAATAATATTTATTCGTTTTCTTCAAAGTTCATCCGCCCAGTCATCCCAGACTCAACTCCTATTCTAGTATAATTTAATTATTATTATGCAAAAACATCGCGTCGTCCTTATTGATGTTATTGACCCTCATTTTAACAAAGAAGACGCTCTAAAAAATTTACAGGAATTGAAATCATTGGTGGCCACCTACAACGGGATTAATGTTGTTAATATTATCCAACACCGAACTCGCCCGGATAAAGCCACTTTTATTGGCTCGGGAAAAGTTGACGAGTTAGCCCAAATTGTTAAAGAAAAACGTATTGATATTGTTGTTGTTAATGCGATTGTTAACCCAAGCATTTTATTTAACTTAACGCAAAACCTTTGGAATATTAACCTGAAAATCCAGATCTGGGATCGGATTGACTTAATCTTAAATATTTTTGATAAACACGCCTATACAACAGAAGCAAAACTACAAATAGAAATTGCCCGAATGCATCATATGGGTCCGAGAATCTATGGACTGGGTGAAACTTATTTTTCCCGTCAAGGTGGTGGAACCAACACAAAAGGCCAAGGCGAAACTAATATTGAACTGATGAAACGCCATTGGCGCGAGCAGATAAAAAAGAAAAAGGACCAATTAGAAAAAATTTCCAGTCAACATCTAACTCAACTTGAACGAAGAAAAACCAATAATATTACTGCTATTTCAATCGTTGGTTATACCAATGCCGGTAAAACATCACTTTTTAATCTATTGACCAAAAAACAAAAAGTTGTTAAAGATGCCTTGTTTGTCACTCTTGACAGCGTCACCGGTAAATTCTACTTTCCGACGCAAAAAAAAGAAGCCACTATTTCCGATACAATCGGCTTTATCAAAGGTCTGCCTTCATCCCTGATTGATTCTTTTAAATCAACTTTGATGGAATCGATTTATGCCGATCTTTTACTTCATATCATTGACATTAGCGATCCGGAAATGAGCGAAAAAATTGAAATAGTGGAAAAAATTTTAAAAGAACTTCAAGTCCGTACCAAAAAAACTATCTTTGTTTTTAATAAAATTGACGCTTTTAAAGGAGATGGTCAGAAAATTTTAAAAGAGATTAATGAAAAATATGCTCAATTCTCGCCTCAGTTTATTTCCGTCACCACTGACTTTGGAATTGAAAAACTAAAAAAAGCAGTTGAAAAAATTCTTTTTTTGTGAAATATACTTTCTTCGTGGGTTCGAAGTTCGGGAGTTTAGCCTCATCCAACCTACGAGGTTGTATTGGCTTCTGTTAACATATAATGAGCGCCGAGGCTTTTGGGGCGGGATAAAGCCGCTTTTGTAATTGCGATTCCAACTTCGACTAAGTTATTGACTTCAATAAAATTTCTTAGCGCAATTAAATCTCCTGTAAGTTTAATGACTTGATTAGTTTTTAAATTCTTAACAATATTTATTTCATTGAGTTGTTTTTTTTGATTTTTAAAATAATTCAGTGCCGATATTAATTCCTTTTTTCTTCTCACTATCCCCACCTTTTCCCACATAATTTTTTTAATATCTTTTTTCATTTTATTTAATAAATCTTTATTTTTTTTATTAAATACAGCTGTTAAATTTTTATTTTTTCCCTGCCCCTCGAATCCCGACTCAGTCGGGAGAAGTGGGGTTTTTTGATAATTATTCCTTATATATCCACTGACTTGTTTTCCAAAAACAACTGCCTCAAGAAGCGAATTGGAAGAGAGCCGGTTTGCCCCATGGACTCCAGTGGCTGCTACTTCTCCAACTGCAAATAGATTTTTAATGGAGGTTCTTCCTTGAAGATCACTTGTCACTCCCCCGCATTGATAATGGGCGGCCAGTGTAACGGGAATGCGATCTTTGGTTAAATCAAATCCATAATTTTTTAGTTTTTTATAAATATTAGGAAATTTTTTAATTACCTGTTTTTCGTCAAGATGAGCCATCGTCAGATAGACTTCAGAACTTTTTTGTTTTTCATAAATGACTCGGGTTAGTTCGTCACGAGGAATAAGTTCTTCAACAAATCGGTTGCCTTTTGCGTCAATCAGCTTTGCCCCTTCTCCCCGCAGCCGTTCTGATAATAAAAATAAAGGAGAGATTTTGTATTTTAATGCCGTCGGATGAAATTGGACAAACTCAACATCGGACAAATCTGCTCCAGCCCTTTTAGCAATGGCAATGCCGTCTCCGGTGGCCACTTTTGGATTGGTTGTCCATTGGTAAACTTGTCCGGCGCCGCCGGTGGCTAAAATAATCGCTTTGGCAAAAAAAGGGACAATTTGATTGTCTTTATTCAAAACAAAAACACCAATACAGGTATTATTTTTTACGATTAGGTTGATCGCCAATGTATCTTCAAAAATATTAATCTGTTTATTCTCTGCTACTTTTTTTAAAAGGGCGGTCACAATATCTTTACCGGTAAAATCACTTGTGTGAAAAATCCTGGCTAAACGATGGCCTGCTTCTAACGAAGGAGTGATATCAAATAAAACTCCTTGTGCTTTTAACCATAAGATGGCTTCCCTACTATTTTTAACAAGATAAGCGACGGCGCTTTTTTTATTATGATAATCACCGGCTTTAAGGGTATCTTCTGTATGCCAAGCAGCCCGATCCTTTTTATCAATCACCCCTGCAATCCCTCCTTGAGCCAGATTGCTAGCCGAGTCAGATGGGTTTTTTTTGGTTAAAATGGCCACACTCCCTGAGTCTTTTAAAGTTAAAGCAACAGTCAATCCGGCCAGACCGGAACCGATGATAATATAATCAAACTTGTTTTTCATTCAGTAAGAAGTATATAATAGTCGTGCCAAAAATAATAATAAAGAGGTTCCCACGGAGACATAAAAATTTAATACCGAGCTTTTTAATTTTGAAAAAAATTACCTTACCGAGTCACATAGGAAATTTAAGTAATATGAACAAATTAAATAAATCTAAATACTCGGAAAAAGATCAAGAATTCGTTGCAGAAATAAAAAAGTGGCGGAAAAAAAGAGGCGCTCTCATTTTAGCCCACAACTATCAAATTCCCGCCATTCAGGATGTGGCTGACTTTGTTGGTGACTCTCTAGAGCTTTCAAAACAGGCAGCTTCTTCTTCGGAAAACCTGATTGTTTTTTGCGGAGTTCATTTTATGGCAGAATCTGCCGCTATTTTTTCTCCGGAAAAAACCATCCTTATTCCTGATCTCAAGGCCGGTTGTTCTTTAGCCGCCTCAATCGACGCTGAAGAGTTACGCCGTTGGAAATCCCGATATCCCGATGCCGTTGTTGTGACTTACGTCAATACATCCGCCGAAGTCAAAGCCGAATCAGATTACTGTTGTACTTCGACCAATGCCGTCGCTGTAGTTAATTCTATTCCAAAAGATAAACGAATACTTTTTATTCCTGATATGTTTTTAGGTGCTTATGTCCAAAAGAAAACTGGAAGAGACCTTATCATTTATCCCGGCGAATGTCATGTCCACGCCAGAGCTCGACCGCAAGATATTCTAAAGAAAATGAAAGATAATCCAAAAGCGGATTTTCTTATTCATCCTGAATGCGGTTGTGTTTCAAACTGTATGCACTTTGTAGCCCATGGTGACATACCTGCGGACAAGACTCATATTTTATCAACCGGCGGCATGCTTAAACACGCCAAACAATCGAAAAAATCCGATTTCATTATTGCTACAGAAACAGGTATTATTCATCAGCTTAAAAAACAAAGTCCGCAAAAAAACTTTGCCCCACTTCGTGACGATATGATCTGTCAATTTATGAAAATGATTACCCTGCCAAAACTTTTAAACTCTCTTATCAACTTGGAGTTTGAAGTCAAAGTCCCAAAAAAAATAGCTGAAAAAGCCCGCATTCCAATTGAGCGGATGTTTGCAGTTTTGTAGTGGCGTGATTTATCACGCCTTGATATTCAATTTTATATGAACAAAAACATTAAAACCTATTTCGACAAAAGCCGCTTTCTGACAACTAAAAATAAAGTCTATGCTGAGACGTGTCTACAACTTTTTGATTTTCTAACAAAAAATGATGTCAGCGAAAATGATATGACCTCGCAACTTATAAAAGGAAAGCACAAAAACCACCAGGCTTATATTTCTGCCTGTGAGTCAGGAATTGTTTCTGGCGTTGAAGAAGTTGCTTATATGCTTGAGAAAAAAACTAATCTGCAGACAAAAATTATTACCAAAGATAAAACACCAATTAATAAAAAAGATTTAATAATGGAACTTTTTGGTAATCCTTTGAAGATTCTGCAATTTGAAAGAACCATTTTAAATATTCTTGCAAGAATGAGTGGGATTGCCACCTATACTAATTCCCTGATTGAAAAAAATAATTTAAAGACATCTCTGGCAGCCACGCGAAAAACTCTCTGGGGACTTTTGGATAAGAAAGCCGTTTCCATTGGTGGCGGCTTAACCCACCGATTGTCACTTTCTGATGAAATTCTTATTAAGGATAATCATATTGATATATTGGCGAAAAAATTACAGGTTACCAGATTTGAAAGCCTGAAAAAAATATTAATTTTCATAAAAAACAATCAGACAAAACAACCTTTTGAAATTGAAGTGGAGACAGAAGAAGAAGCTTATTTTTTAAATAATTTGTGTCAAAAAAAATTTATTTCTTCCCCATTAATTATGATGCTTGATAATTTTGAACCTAATATTGCCGCTCGAACAATAAAAACAATTCGTAAACAAAAAAATGCTCACTCAGTTATTTTTGAACTGTCTGGAGGTATTAACGAAACCAATCTTGGCGACTATGACAAGGTCAGGGCCGATGTTTTATCAATCGGCGCTTTAACTCATTCTGCTAAAGCCCTAGACATTTCGCTGAGGCTTAACCCACCCTAAGGGTGTCTGAAGCTAATTACACCTGCCTTCGTTTATGTTCGTCTCGTGGTCTACGTCTAAAACCCTCCAATTCTTACTTCTCGCCTTAGTAGATTTCTACTGCGGCTCGAAGAGCGAATTTAGGAGGGTTAAGAATTCGTAAGCTAAATTTACAATTTAGCAACGTCTTCTTAAAAAAACGCGCCGGGCCCTTCGAAAAGTTCTCCGGACTCGGCTGCGTATGAGTTTGGGGTGGATTTTTATCCGCTCCATAAACCTTGAAAAAAGTTTTCATCTTCAAAAACTATCAGTCTATTTGTTCTCATAGTTTTTTTGGGATTTATGATTAAAAGCTGATCAACTTTTAATCAAAACTTATAATTAAAATTTATCCTATAATTAAACATTAAAGGATATATTTTGGTTTGTCAAGGGCATTTTTATTTTTGATAAATTTACCCTATAGCTATTTTAAAAAGGATAAGGGACAAATTTTCTGTGTCTAGTGGTTCTTAATGACTATTTGAGGATTGTTAGTAGAAGCAATAATGGTTACTGTGCCACCAATTGGAAAGGTAATCTTTGGATCGGTGTGGCCAAAATCAACATCAGCAATCACGGGAATTTGGTTTAATTCTTTTTTTGTTTTTATAATCTTAATTAGCAGTTCTTTTGTTATTTTACTCGCTTTCTGAAATCGACCAATCGCAATTCCTCTAACTCCTTTAGAATCAGGTAGATGAATCAATGACTGAAGATTACGGTCAAAATCATGGGGCAAAGATGAATAATCATCTTCAAGAAAAAGAATTGAGTCTTTTAAAGACGGAAAATATTCGGTTGCTTTTAAAAGATTTAGAGTACACAAGTTTCCGCCAATAATTGTTCCTTCGGCTTTACCTTGATTAATAACATAATAACCGCTATTATTAATTAAATTTCTTTGATCTTGATTCTCCCACCAACTATCATCGCTCCAGTTTTCACTTGATTTAACTTCAAACGATCGATCGTCTATTAAACATTTTTTAAAATACTCCAGAGTATAGTCAAAGTAAAGCTTTTGACCAAAAGTGGAAAAATGTGGTCCGGAATAAGTCACTAGGCCGGTTTTGGCATAGATGGCGGTACTTAAGACAGTGATATCAGAAAAACCGCAAAAGATCTTTGGGTTATTTTTGATTATTTTCCAATCAAGATATTGAAGTAATTGATTACTATTAAATCCACCGACCACTGTTATAACTGCTTTAATATTTTTATCCGAAAACACCTGATGAAGATCACTGACTCTTGATTCAATTGAAGAAGAATTAAACTCGTCAATTTCTTCAATATGTTTGCCGAAGCTCAACTTTAAACCTAGTTTTTCGAATCGATCTTGAGCAATTTCTCTAGTTTCTTTATTAATAATTGCCAGCGATCTTGACGGTGCCACTATTCTTACTTCATCGCCTTTTTTTAATTTTGCCGGGAAGATTTTTTTCATAAACCAATGTTATTGCAATTCCATCAACTTGTAACCATATAATAACTGATAATTGAAGCGGCAACAATAACATTTAATGACTTATTTATCCCCCACATGGGAATTTCTACAATCTGATCACATAATTTTAAAGTTTCTGGAGTAACTCCATAAGATTCATTGCCAAAAACTAAAGCTAAAGGCAAAGAATAGTTGGCTTTTTGATAAGGAATGGAATTTTTATGTTGTTCAACGGCGATTATTTTCATTGTTTCATTGTTAGATTGTTTCATTGTTTTTTTATCTTTAACAATGGAACCATGAATCAATGGATCAATGCTTCTTATTTCCTCAATCGCCTCTTTTGCTGTTTTTTTATAAATCCACGGTACAACTTTATAAGTTCCGATCGAAGCCTTTTTAATTCTCGAATTCGGCGGCGTCTCGGTCTCACCAACCAAATACATCTTCTCTATTGCTAAAGCGTCAGCTAACCGGAACAGTCCACCAATATTATAAGTATCATAAATATTTTCCAAGATAAAATAAATCGGCC
>CAZJKY010000014.1:0-10628 GCA_964546915.1 uncultured Gammaproteobacteria bacterium
AATTTTATTGACCATATAAGAAATATTTTCTTTTTCCAACTGATACTCTTTTTTGACTTCCGGTTTAAGCAAAATTAAAGCTTTGTCAAAAAAACTATTTTTATCATATAAAAAATGAGTGGCGCTGACGGTTGCTTTAAGACTTAACTTATTACTCTCTTCTCCAATCTCTTTGGAAAAATCCGTTTTGCTAAAATCAACCCGCGATAAAGATGAGGCGGCTATTTCTTCAGGTGAAACTTTTATTGAGGGAATTTCTTTTTTTGCTTTATTTAAAATTGTTTCTTTTAAATCATCCTGATCTTTTTTAGCAACCGTCTGAATCTGTTTTTTACTGCCGCCGGTAAAAGCTGAGTCATTTTTAGCCAATAAATTTTTGGATTTCCCTTCAATGGTAAATTTTGTGTTAGCCGCTAAATTATATTCTTCACCAATTCCCTCGGCAACCACCGATACTTTAGCTGTTGCCGGCTGAGGAGAAGAAGCATCACCGGTAGCAGAAGCAACTTTTACTTCGCTTTCTAAAACAAAATTCAGATTATTTGGTGAAACAATTGATGTCTCTTTGGCAAGAGTTTCGGCCGAGGATAAATTGCTGTTATAAATCGTCACCTGTCCGCGTGCCTTATCCCCTACTTCTTGCTTGCCTGAAGTATTGATTGTTTCGGAAAAATCGGCAGAAGAACTTGCTAACCTGTAATCAATTTCTATCTTGGTGGTTTTATCCAATACTTGCGTCGGTAAATAAACCGTCAACTCTGCCTTATGAAAAAAATACTCATTGATAAAAAAACTAACGATAATTATCAAAACACCAATAATGGGAAAGATCTTTCCGGAAATATTAAACTTAAAGCTAATTGGATTTTTTTTTGGAAAAATAGCCATTAATTTAGCAATGGCTCCTTTGAATTTATTTTCTTTTTTTTCTTCAACTATTGATTTTTCTCCCACATCTTCATTAAGAAGAAAGCCAAAAACTTCTTTTTTCACGGGAGTTTGATTCTTTAGCTGTTCTCCAAAAATACCCATTAATCCATTAATAACTTCGTCCTCTGATAAAATATCCACCTTGGGAATTTGGACAAAAAGATCACTGCTCCAGCGATGAATTAATATTTTTGTCGCCGTATCATCAAGGTTGCCGGAATCATATAAAATTATTCGCGCCGGTAAAATAGTTTTTTTCTTAATTTCTTCAAACCCTTCGCTTAAATCGGCAATAATGTCATCGGTCCGGGCCAGGATTTTTTTCGAGTCAATCTTGCCGCCTTTGTAAACAAATATCCCTAGCTGAGTTTTATCAATCTCTATTAAAATAGTTGTTAAAGAAATCTCTTCGTCTTTTTCTAAATAAAAACTAATGGCTTCAAAACATTCCACATAACCCATCGCCTGCAACTCCAAAGCTTTAACTAACTGTTTGATTTTTTGCAGATAGACAGGTTTGATATCGCCAATTTTTTCATCAACCAAGTGTGAATAAACAAAAAAAATTGTTTTTTTTATCTCAATATCAAGATTTTTTTCCAGTCTATAAAGGGTTTCATCAACATCATCGGTCAAATTTTCCCAACCATTGGTATAAGTAAATTTTTCCCTGTCAACTAGCTCTAATCCACTATTTTCTTTTGAAAAAGTCATTATTAGACCCTGATCTTCTTTTAAAAAGATTCCCAAATAATATTCTTTTTGTTCTTTTTTCGAAAAAAAAGGTATTTTCATAAAATATTATATTTCGTAAACACCTGATCAATTCCTTTCTTAGCCTCTCCTAAAGCTTCCCGGTATGAAACTCCTTGAATCGTACTGTTAACGGCATTTTCCAAATATTTAATTATCTCATCATTTAAACCATTATCAAAGGTCCGTGAAACTAAAGGTAAAGAAGAAAAAAAATTGCCTTGCTTAATTACCGCCCCTAAATATGGATTTTGAACTAATAACGGAGCTAGGTCAATTCTGGAGTAAGGTTCGCCAAAAGGTCTTAGTTTGCTTTCAATTTCATAAAGTTTAGTCATATTTTCTTTCTCAGTCAAAAATCTCAAAAATTTCCAAGCCTCCAATTGATTATTACTAAATCTTGATACGCCCTCAACCCAGTAAGAAGCAATTGATATCAAAGCTGTCCCGGGAACCACCGGCACCGACACAACCTTCATATCGATATCAGGATTAGCTGATTTGATTGATAAGATTACCCAAGAAGGAACAATAATCATGGCCACTTTTTCTTGAATAAAAGCCGTCGTTGAATTAGTCATATCTTCAGTCCAGTACCCTTGCGGTGGCTCGCTGAACTTTCTAAAGATTTCCAGAGCGCCGGCTGCTTCTTCTTGATCTAATTTATTTAAAGACCCGCCATTTTGCAGCAAAAGCAGCCCAAAAATATCGGAAAAATGATCGACATTGCCAGCCGTGCCCATGGCAATTCCCGAAGTGATTAATTGACCAGATTGATCTTTGACCGTCAACTTAGGCACTATTTCCGTAATATCATCCCAGGTAGTCGGGACAGTGGCTATACCGGCTTTCTTAAAAAGACCTTGATTATAAACTAAGACCAAGCCGTCAATTTCCAGAGGTAATCCGTAATAATAATCACCTACCTTAAGGTCTTTTTTATGAATCGGATAAAAAGTCTTATCAAACTCATCACCACTCATCACAGTTTTAGGCATAGGAGCTACGATATCTTTTATTTCCGGCAGCCAAGTATTATGAAAACGGAAAATGTCTGGTTTTTCAATCGCGCTCGAGCCGGTACTTTGACTTTTACTGCGGCTGACAAGTTTTTCCCGGTAACTTTGCGGGTTCATTTTTTGATAAGCGATCTTGATATGAGGATTTTTTTGTTGATAAGCGGAAATCAGAGGTTCCATCACCTCTTTATCTTCCCACAGACCCCAGTAAATCAAACTCGCTTGCTTATTAGTTGACTTTCCGGAAAATAAAGCTTTAAAAATAATCACGAGAATAATTAAAAAAACTATCGCGCCTCCAACTATCAACATATATTGGTTTTTATTTTCTTCATAAATCGGCGGTGGCAAGTCGGTCGGAGGCAACGATTCGACATCGGCAGTTACCATATCCTGCGGCGCTTCTTCAACAACCGGAGTTTCCGCCGGAACTGTTTCATAGACCGATTTAGTATTGTTTTGTTGATTTTCTTGAGGAATTATTTTATCATCATCCATAATATCATGATATCAAATAAAAGAAATTTTGGAAGTAATCTCTTCTTAATTTTAATGGTGATTTTTAGTCTAATGATGATTGGATCAACTATCTCGATTTTCTTAGTCAAAGAAAAAAAGATTGAGAATAAAATCTATCCTCATGTCTATGTTGACGATCAAAATTTCGGATATAAAAGCAAAAAAGAAGTGATTGATTATTTTCATAAAAAATCAGCCGATATAAATAAAATTTTTTTTACCGTTATCTTTAAACAGGAACCAATCGCCACTTTTTCCGCTCAAACTCTTTCTCTAAAATATGACGGTAAGACAGCGGCGGAAAGAGCTTTTCTTATCGGACGTTCCAGCAATCTCCCTTCCCGGTATTATCAAAAATTAGTCAGTATTTTTAATCTGCAAAGATTTGATTTTAAAAGTCAGATTGAATACGACGATAGTGATCTCAAGGATTTTTTAACCTCGGCCGAAGACAAATATAACTTGCCGGGGAAAAACGCTCTTTTTAAATTCGAAAAGGGAAAGGTAATTCATTTTAGAAAAGAAACCGACGGGTTAAAGATCAGTTCGGATGAGTTTTTAGAAGAGTTTAATAAAATCGTTGAAAATCTAAAGTTAAATAACTCTAACCAAAAAGTCGTTTTAAATTCAGAAGTTATCAAACCGGAAATAAAGTTGTCTGACATTAATGATTATGGAATTGAAGAGTTTATTGCCGAAGGCAAATCTGATTTTACTCACTCGATTCCTCAAAGAGTTCATAATCTAACTTTAGCTGCTTCAAGATTTAACGGCATTCTTATTCCTAAAGGAAAAGAGTTTTCTTTTAATGAAACCGTCGGCGATATTTCTTCGCTAACCGGATATCAACCGGCCTATATTATTAAAGACGGAAAAACTATTTTGGGCGACGGTGGCGGTGTCTGCCAGGTCTCAACTACTTTGTTTAGAGCGGCTTTAAATGCCGGACTACCAGTCGTTGAACGCAATGCTCATGCCTATCGGGTCGGCTACTATGAAAATGACTCACAGCCGGGATTTGACGCCACGGTTTATGCTCCCTCGGTTGATTTAAAAATAAAGAATGACACCTTAGCTTATATTTTAATTGAGACGGAGATTGACAGTGAAAATAATCTTTTGTATTTTAAACTGTTTGGTAAAAAAGACAGCCGCAGAATTGAAATCTCACCGGCCACGGTTTATGATGTTGTCCCGCCTTTAGAGCCAAAATATCAGGATGATCCTACTCTTAAAAAAGGCGTGGTCAAACAGGTTGATTTTCCCGCTTGGGGAAGCAAAGTTTTTTTTACTTATAAAGTCTACCAGGAAGATAAATTAGGGGTTAACGAAAAATTCTTTTCTAATTTTCGCCCTTGGGCAGCGGTGTATTTGGTCGGCACGGCAAACTAATTAGTCTAAATATCAAGTCCTAAATCTCAAATCACAAATAAATCATAAATAGCAAATAATAAATTCCAAACAGTTTAGTATTTGGTGCTTGTTATTTAAGATTTATTTGGAGCTTGGAATTTAGAATTTGGAATTTTCTATCTAAACCATCTAGCTCTGCCTAAACGATAGTAAAGATTTTTATTTCGTCTCTCCCCAATAATTTTTGCCGGTACTCCCCCGACGATCGCATATGGTGGCACGTCTTTGGTGACAACGGCTCCGGCTCCAACAATAGCTCCCCTGCCAATCGTCACTCCGGCTAAAATAATGACTCTTGGTCCGATAAAAACATAGTCTTCTATTTTTACCGGAGAATTTTTGGCGCTAAAATTTTCGTCATTAACATCGTGTTCGCTGTTATATATCATCACCTCAGTGGCGATGTCGACGTGATTACCGATCACTAATTTGTCCCGTCCATCAAGAATTACTCCCTCGCCAATAATTGAATCTTCTCCAATACTAATATTTTTCGGATCATAAAATCTGGCCCTGGTATGAATGGTTGATCCTTTGCCGATTTTTATTCCGGCTAACCGGTAGAAAAATCGGCGGCAACAATGAGAAGGAACCAAACCAACCAGATGAAGTAAAAACACTTCAAATTCAAGAAAGATATTATTAATCCGGTTAACCACCTTGGCTAAAATTTCACCAACAGTTAACACTTTTCCATTTTTATCTTTTATAAACATGCTTAAATTATAGCAAAAATAGGTTAAAAGAGATTATTTAATTTTTCTCCCTATACTTGAATAGCCATAAAAATATTGTCCTTCAGATAAATTAACAGGGTGCTGATATTTATAAGGATAAACTACAACATCACTAAGTAGTACAAATTTATGTATTCTTCCTTTTCTTTCTTTTAGTCGTTGAGCTATTAATCCATCTTCACTGGTAATTTCTGATAACAAAAGATGATGAGCAACCGGATAAATGCATACCCCTTGTCTAAAATGGTAGATGCGTTCAACGCCTATTTCTACTTGAGGAATTAGTAGCTGGTATGCATGACGACCTACACGTTCAGCCATAAGATAACACAATTATATCCCTATAAATATCTAAGTCAAATTTTGAAGATTACAGCTCTAATTATAATAATTTATTATTAAAACTATTATTTATTTTGCGAGTTTGGAGAGTTTAGCGAGTTTGCGAGTTTTTAAGGATGGGCTTGATAGAAAGTGGCGGTTTGAGCTAATGGAATATGAGGTATTAAAGAAACGGCAATTGGAGCAAGTCTTGCTGATTTAAATTCCATTTCGCCAATTTCTTCGTTAAGTGCAGCAGCTATTCTTACTTGTCTTTGTTGTCCAATAGGAATATCTTTACTTCCTCGATGAAGATGAAAGTTACGAGCAAACGGATTACCGACTAACTCTCCTTGAGCAATTATTGCCATTGATATATTTTATCACTTTTCCATCATTTTTTATTCACAACTAAAAAATCCAGCTTTAAACAACCGGATAAGGTTGTACTGCAGCGAGGATTAATAAGAAGTTTGTTCATCAGCAATAAATCTTGAAGGAGTTGAATAGCCCTGAGAACCAAAGATAAATCTTTTTCTGGTGTTGGTGATGTAGAGTGATTTTTTCGCCCGGGTAATCCCCACATAAAAAAGCCGGCGCTCTTCTTCAAGTTGGAATTGATCATCCAAAGACCGCGAATGCGGTAATAACCCCTCCTCTACTCCAACAATAAAGACATGGTCAAACTCCAGTCCCTTAGCCTGATGGAGAGTCATTAAAACCAACTGGCGGTTGTCCTTGGTTTGTTTTTCATGTTGCGAATATTCTGACTCGACTAAAGCCACCTGCTCCAAAAAATCCATTAGTTTGGGAAAACTCAAGGCCACTGATTTCAATTCTTTAATATTTTCTAATCGACTGAAATCATCTACATCTTCAATGTCGTATAATTTTAAATAGTCAACGTTTTGAAAAAGTTTTTCAATAATTTCGTTAGTTGAATAAGTCTCTAATTTATCTTTTGTTTCTTCATAAAGTTTTTTAAACTTTTCAAAACGGTTCTTACCGAGTTTCTGAATTCGCTCTATCGATACTGACTCATTAGGATTAATCAATAATTTTAAGTAAGCCAAAACATCTTTAATTTCTTTTCTTTCATAAAACCGCGTCCCACCAACCAAAATATAAGGAATCCCATAATGAAGGAAAACTTCTTCTAAGACTCTAGACTGGGCATTGGTCCGGTACAATATCGCAAAAGTCGGCAGCTCAATTTTCCTCTCATTATTTAAACGAACGACTTCTTCTGCAATAAAAATCGCTTCCGTCTGTTCATTATCTGCCTGATGAAAAACAATATCTTCGCCCTTTTGATTATCAGTAAACAAATGAAGAATCGGATGAGTCGAGTTTTTGGAAATGACGCTATAGGCAAAGTCTAAGATTTTTTGGGTTGACCGGTAGTTCTCTTCCAAATAAAAAGTCTTTGTTCCTTTAAAATCTTTTTCAAACTTTTCCAGATTAGTAATATCAGCTCCTCTCCAAGAATAGATACTTTGGGAAAAATCACCGACGACAGTAATATTTTTTGATTTTTCGGCTAATAATTTTGTTAATAAATACTGAACATAGTTAGTATCTTGAAATTCATCAACGAGAAAATATTGATATTTATTTTGGTAATAATCTAAAACCTGTTTACTCTTTTCAAATATATAAACTGTCTTTAAAAGTAGATCGTCAAAATCAACCCCTTTATTTTTTTCTAATTTTTTTTGATAGTGAAAGTAAACATCGGCGACCAGTGCCGACTGATGAAACTTAAAATTTTCTAAAAAACTTTCCGGAGTAATTAGTTGGTTTTTTGCTAAAGAAATATAGTATAAAAAATAGCCGGGAGTTTTTTTTTCCAGTTTTTTTTCCGAAATTATCTGTTTAATCAACGATTTTTGATCATCGTCATCATAGATGATAAAATTTTTGTCTAAACCAGCCGACTCCCAAAAGCGGCGCAGGACGCGGACACAAAAAGAATGATAAGTACCCACAAAACCTAAGTTAATCAGACCACCAAGCTGGCGATTAATCCTCTCTTTCATTTCGGCCGCCGCCTTATTAGTAAAAGTCATCATGACGATTGATAATGGGTTAATATTTTTTTCTTTAATTAAATAGATGACTTTGGCTACTAACACCCGTGTTTTGCCAGATCCGGCTCCAGCCAAAATCACGGCCGGACCGCTATAATTAATCACCGATTCTTTTTGTTTTGTATTTAATTGTCGAAGAATATTCAAATCCATAAAGTATAATTATAGAGGAAAAAAAATTCCAAATTCTAAATACCAAGTTCCAAATAAATCTAAAATCAGAAATTCCAAATACTAAACTGTTTAGAATTTATGATTTAGTGCTTAGTATTTATTTGTGATTTGCGATTTATAATTTAGGATTTATTTATAAAGATGTCTCTAAAAATTAAAATAATTATTATTGCTTCAGTTGTTTTATTAATAACAGTAATCCTACTTCGTCCTTATTATCTATTTATCACTCAAACTTTAAAGGTCTCCCCTCTTAAAACTTTATTTTCTATCGACGGCCTCAAAACTTACAATAATCATGTCAATATTCTTTTTCTTGGCATTGCCGGAGAAGATCGCGACGGGCCAAATCTTTCCGACTCAATCGTCGTTGTCAGCTATAATCTAAAAACTAATCATCTAACGACTATTTCTATTCCCCGGGATGTTTGGAGTGAAACCTTGCATGACAAAATCAACTCTGCCTATGCTTATGGCGAGGCCAAGAAAAAAGGAGCTGGCTTCATCTTAGCGAAAGCTGAAGTCGAAACCATTATCAGTCAACCGATTCATTATGCGGCTGCCATTGATTTTGACCAGTTTGAAGAGTTAATTAACTTTCTTGATGGAGTCGATGTTAATGTAGAAAATTCATTTGTTGATAAAGAATTTCCTATTGCTGGACAAGAAAATGATCTTTGTAATAATGATCCAGAATATAAATGCCGCTATGAAACCATTTCTTTTACTAAAGGCTTGACTCACATGAACGGTAAAATCGCTCTAAAATTTGTCCGCTCCCGTAATTCTCAGGATTCAGAAGGGACTGATTTTTCCCGGGAAAAAAGACAACAAAAAGTTATCGAGGCGATTAAAAATAAATTGATTGCTTTTGCCAAAAAACCTAATTTAGATAATTACAAAAAACTCTATGACTTGAGCGATAAATTAGTCAAAAGAGACATTAATAATCAACAGATAGCGATTATTTTAAAGAATATTATTCTAAAGGGAAACCTTAAACAAGAAAAAATCGTTCTTTCCGAAGACTTTTTTGTCAACCCAGAAACTAATCTGGAAAAATACGATGGGCTTTGGGTTTTGATCCCAAAAAATAACAATATTAAATTCGTTCAAGATTATATTAACTGCCGACTCAACCAAAAGACTGACTGTGAGAAATTAAAAGAAAAAGGAAAAAAAGATCGCTGAGATAGCTACTCCAATGAGAAGAAGACCTTTTTCAATACTGCCTGTCTCCGGAAGAATCTGCGGTTTGCTGTTGGTAATCTTTTGAGTAGGCGAAGTATTGGTCGGATTAATGGTTGGTGTTAAACTAAACGTTTTTGCCAAAATAATCTCGGTTGGTGATGGTGACATTGGTGCATTTGTAGGGGATGGGGTTGGGGTTGTTGGCGATGGTAATAAAGCCACGGTTGGCTTAACGATTGGTTTAACGGTTGGCGAAGGTGCTTTTGGCTTGGGAGTTGCTGTTGGCAAAACGGCAATCGTAGGACTGATTAACGCTTGTTTACGCACAGAACTATTTTGCTTTATTAAGATTAAAACAAAAATTACGACCATAATCGTCAATAAAGAAATAATCAAAAAAACTAATTTAGAATAATTAACCGATCCTTTATTTTTTTTAGTTAAAAAACCAGGCAGACGAGTGTAATTAACTACTTCATTTGATTTACCCATCTCTTTAAAATCCGGAATAGACGGAGCCTGTTCTTTAGTCTTTTCTTTTTTTAGAATATAGACCTGATAGCCAACCACTAAAGTCGTGACAAAAAAAGCCAATAAACTAACTTTATTGATATAAGACAACAAACTAAATATATCCATAGAATCATTTTAACGAAAATTTGTTTCAAAAAGCAAGAAGAATTCCTCCACCAATAATAATTAACGACAAACTGCTAAAAATTGTTCCTAAAAAATTACTGCCGCTGACCGGTGGAGTCGTGGTGATGTTCAAAGGCTCGGTAGGAATAGGGGTGGTAGTAAAAATAATTGTCGGTTCACCGGTAGCTGTCCCCAACACTTTTCCCTCATTGCCTTGTTGAGCAATCATAGTGAAATTTCTTTTTATCGTCACTTCTTTTCCTTCTTTATCTTTTGTTTTTATCACAATCGTATGTGGTCCCAATTCCAGATCTTCCGGAAGATGATAACGCCACTTGCCCTTATTATCACTTGTTGTTACGGTTGAATAAACTTTTTTAGAATTAACCGTAATTTCTATTTTGGTTAATGGCAAGGCCACTCCTTGGATGAGCGGATTTTTCCCGGGAATTAGTTTTCCTTCTTCTGGATAGATAATATCTATTTGATCATTTTTCGATTGAGTAAAGTCAGTGGCTGCCGATAAAACATTATCTTCTTCAACAAAAGAAAAGTTTTTATCTTTTGCAAAAACAGTCGTTTGCGGTAAAGGAGAAACTTTTGATTTAACCGTGGTAATGGTTGACCCGTCACCATTACTTGTTATAATCTCGATGATAATTTTGTCTTTATCAGATATGGTTAAGATGCTTTGACTATCTTTACTATATATCTGACTTAAAGGAATAAGCCAACTACCATCACCCTCTGATTTTATTTGGGTTAAAAGCGGATAACCACCTTTAACACTTAAAAGAATATAAGAGTTAATCAACGGATCAACAGAATTAGACTGTAATATT
>CAZJKY010000015.1:0-10037 GCA_964546915.1 uncultured Gammaproteobacteria bacterium
TGTGTTGGGTGTGTTTGGTTGTTTTTTTTGCAAAAATTGATTTTGATATATTGCTTAAGTCCATCATTTTTTAAGTATTGGTGAATTTATCTAAAAACAAAACAAAATTGTAACCGGTCCCCGTCTTTTTTATATTCTGAAACGTCACTCCTTTAAACTTTTTATCTTTTTTTAAAAGAAGATAAAAAGCTTGAAGATGTTTTGCATCATTGGCATCACCGGCAACTTTTATTGACTCGCCTTTTATCTCCATATTTGTCAAAGTAATTGTCTCCGGAAAAGAAGCAATAAAATAGTCAAGCATGGTGCTAAAGTTTTTTTGCTTGGCAATGGTCTTTTCAATGATGGAAGTTTTTTTATCGATCTTGGCCGCTTCATTGAGAAGCGGTAAAACTATTTGGACAATTTCTTTTTTTTGATCAACTCCTTCTTTAAGATCAATAATACTTTGATCAATCTGAAATCGATAAAAAAATACCCCAATGACCACTAATTGAGTAATAACAATAATATAACGTAAATAATTGAGACCAAAAAAAGTCAACTTATCCAATAAAGAGGTTTCTTTTTTTTCCAGTAAATTTATTTTGTATTTCATTTCTTTTTTGATAATTTTCGACTGACTCTTGATTTTAATCGCATTCCCTTATTTTTATGGATTACTTTATGTTTAACGGCTTTGTCAATCTGAGAATAAAATAAGCTAATTAATTTTTTTACATCACTGCCTCCTTTTTTAATCTTTTTTAGAGTCTCTTGATAAGCTATGATATAAAGACTATTAACGGCAGTTCTCTTTTTGTCTTTGCGAACTTTTTTTATAGCTGATTTGATTATTGGCACTGTATTCTTGAGCACCTCCTTACAAAATATTAAATATTAAATATCAAATATCAAAAATATATACTTGATATTGTTTTTTATAATTCGTATTCCTTCGTAAAATATTTGTCTCCACTGTCTCCTTTGAAAACAAGTTCTACTTTTATTTTGTCCTTAATATTATGATAAACACAAGTTCCTGATGAACAAGTTCCTAAAGTAATTTTTTTCTCAAAATCACTTCCTATTATTTCCGCCGTACTGTTAACGCCTTGCAATCCACCTTCTACGGTTTCATAAGATAATATGTATTCTAAACTATTAGTGCTTTTTGGCATATTTTTTATAGAAAGCATTACTTCTTTTCTTCCCGTTAATGGGGTTAAACTAATCTTAACCGAACTGTCAACAGTCGGGATAACTGCTTCGGAAGGAGTCACCTGTTCATTTTTATTATTATTGGTCGCTTTTCTGCCTATCAATAACCAATAACCGGAAAAAATAAATAACACCAAAAAAAACCCACCAAGAACCATAGTTGTCTTATTTATTTTCATATTTCTTTATTAATTATTACGAGTTAACGAGTTATTTATTTAACTCGTTAAACCCGCTAAACTGATAAATATTTTAATAAGTAATTTCTTAATTGGCTGATGTTAACCCTTTCCTGCTTCATCGTATCCCTATCCCTCACCGTCACCATATTGTCTTCTATCGTCTGATAATCTATTGTAACACAAAATGGCGTACCGATTTCATCCTGGCGTCGGTACATCTGACCGATATTTCCCGAGTCGTCAAATTCGCAAACATAGGTTTTTTTCAGATCGGAAACCAGATTAGAAGCTTTCTTTTTTAACTTCTCATCCTTTTGTAAGGGAAATATTGCTACTTTAACTGGTGATAAACTGGGTTTTAATTTCAAAACCGTTCTTTTTCTGCCATTAACTTCTTCTTCATGATAAGCATTTATAAGGATCGTGATTAATAATCTTGACAGACCAAAAGTTGGCTCTATCACATGGGGAATAAATTTTTCATTGGTTTTGGGATCACGATAGTTCAAATCAACTTTGGAATTTTTCATATGATTTTTCAGATCAAAATCAGTCCGGTAAGCCAGTCCCCACATTTCTTTCCAACCAAAAGGAAAATCATATTCTATATCCATGGTTTTTTTGGAATAATGAGATCTCTCAAAATCTTCATGTTCACGCCAACGAATCTTTTTTTTTGACAAACCTAGTTCCAGCGCCCAATTCCACATTTCTTTTTTCCAAGACTCAAAAGTTTTTTCCCACTTATCCGGCCTGATAAAATATTCAAACTCCATCAGATCAAACTGAAGAGTCCGAAAAACCCCTTGTCCCAAAGTAATCTCGTTTCTGAAACAAATTCCCTGAGAGGCAATTCCAAAAGGCAGCTTCACTCTCATCGAATCTATTACATTTTTGAAGTTCATAAAGATTCCTTGAGCCAATTCTCCTCTTAGATACGTCTTTGCTTTGTTATCTTCAACCATGCCAATCTTTGTTTCAAATAGGAGATTAAACTTTCTGACATCGGTCAAATCGGTTGACCCACAGTGCGGACACTTTAATTTATTGGTTTTAATTATCTCGGTCAATTTCTCGACTGGTAAACCTTCGGCTTTAACGTCTTTTAGCTTAGTTTCAATCAGATGATCTGCTCTTGTACGGTATTTACAGTTTTTGCAATCAACCAAAACATCGTTAAATCCAGTCACGTGTCCCGATGCTTCCCAGACTTTGGGATTTAATATCACGGAAGAATCAACTATCACCATATCTTTTCTTTCTAAAACAAACTTTTTAAACCAAAGATCACGAAGATTATTCTTTAAAAGCACACCATAATGACCAAAGTCCCAGGTATTGGCCAACCCCCCGTAAATTTCCGAGGAAGGATAAAAAAACCCCCGTCTTTTTGCTAAAGCGATGATGTTGTCCATAAATATCATTATAACGGAAGCGAGGGAATTTTTTCATTAATAATTTCCTCAATAAAAAATTTTAATTCATTGAAGTTTTTTGCCTGATGAAGATAACCTAAAAGGCTCATCAGTTTATTCAAATAATATAATAGCCCTAACCTATCCTTTCCGGCCGGAAGAGATAGGTTAATGAGAAATCTTTTAGTAAGATTGTAAACGCGTTCTTCTTTTTGATTTTCCGGAAGCAGCCGGTCAAGAACAAATAAAAATAAATATAGCTGCTTAACTTTATCTTCGTCTTTTTTAAGTTCGGAAAAGCCGGATATTAGCTGGCTTTCCTGAAGATAAAACCGGTCATTTTTATGACTGATTAAAACATTAATTAAATTACCGGTCTGAAGATGGGGCGAGCGCCGGCTGGTAATCTTTTTTACTCCTTTGGCAAAAACCGTCAGCCTACCCAAATTTTCTGTAAAAAAACTAATCAAAACATCCTTATTTAAAAGATCTTTTTTTCTCAAAACAATTGCTTCTGTTTTTAAGCTTCTAATCATATAGCTATTTTGCTTTGATTTCTTTATCCGTCTCCAAAACTCCATCAAATAAAGATTTGTTATTAAACTCTACTTTCCATTTCTGATCAGTCACACCAGGTTGTTTTTGGATTAGTAACGAATAGTTATTTGTAGAAATACTTGACGGCAAGGTATATTTGACAATTACCGTCCCTTGTCCTTTGGGCACTATTTCCAAAAATCCCTCAAAGACCGTTTTTCCTAATTCATCATAAGTCTGGACTTTCTTTGTTGATCCTTTAAAACTAACTAACTTTGAACCTTGAGGAACATAAACTCTAATCCAATTACGAAGAGTGGCATTTAAACACAGACCACCGCGCTCTAAATTACAATCTGAGGCGGGATAAGGATTACGGAAATTGACCGTTACTTCCCTATCTTTTCCGTTTGTCTTTGAATCTATTTTTTCGCTAACAAACATATTAGACTTGGCTCCAGCAAAATTAACATTATTAATATGAAGATAGTCTCCCTGATATTCTTTGATTCTACCGGCAAAATTCAGCTGTTCCAAAGATTGCTGAGTTTCCGGATCAACAAAATAAACTAAAATATGTTTTTCCTTTAGATTATTAAGCATTGTTTCCATCAAAGTTCCCCAGTATTTTGACGGTGAAAAACCGATTGCGTTATAAAACAGCCGATACATCAAGTCCCCTAAAATTCCTTTTCTATTTTCTCTAAAATGGCCAACTGGTCTGTCAACCAAATCAAAAAGGGTATAAATGGCCTGCGGGCAGTCACATCTCTTGTCATTAACGGCACTGAATCTGATTCCATTAACGTCAACGTCCCCGAATATTGTCAACATATCAACCAAAATTTTTGAGTCCAGCGCAATAATGCCATCGTACTGAACTTTGGCCCTGCTTCTTTTATAAAGACTTTCAAATAACTTAATAGACTGAACAAAATCAGGAGAGAGATTACTGTCTCGGATATAAAACTTACTGACACCCTTGTGATAGGTAATAATTTCCGGGGGAGCCGCCGGATGATCAGTAATCGAATTATCCAAAGAATAGATGTCATCAGACCGGTAAATTGTCATCTTGCCATTTCTTACTTTAAAAATCGCATAAAAAGTCAAAAATCCACCGGTGGCTCTTCTTTCTTTATCATTTTGATACAAAATTAAATAAGTTTTTTCTTCTTTACTGCCAAGGATTTCCGGCAATTTTTTTATTAATGGTTTAGCATTGACAAAAAGTTCGGTCATTCCCTCAAACTGATCTTTAAGATTAATAATCGTATTTCTAAGCATTAATTTACCAATCTTTTTTGGATAACGATTAGGATTTATTTTGGCAATACTTTTGCCAGCCAGATCAATGTCTGAAGCAATCGGATCAACTTTTTTAACCATCTTATCTAAAGTTAAAACAGCGGTTTGAAGCCTGTCTTCGGCTGATTTTTCGGCAAATGACTTCTCTCCTTTTTTAAAACCAATTAAATCCGCGTATGGCTCAATCGTCGTTACCGTTTCTTTAGCCGCATTAACCAAATAATGTCCAGCTGTTAAACCATTCTTCAAATCAGAAATGTAGGGAATAAAAGAAGCCCAATAGATTGATTTTGACGCTGTTTCAAGGTTTTGATATTGATTAGAAAAATTATCCAGTTTAGTCTTTAAAAGCTCAATATCGTTTTTGGCAAAAATAGATTTTAGTTCTTTTGCTGATGCCATGACAATATTTGCTTTTGCTTTAATGTTAACAATTGGCCTATAAATAAACAGGTATCCTAAAACCAGCAAAATCAACAAAACAACTAGATTATTTTTCTTTTTATTTCTTATCATTTTATTTTTGATATTTGATATTTAATTTTTAATATTTATTATACTATACTGCACCTTTCCCACTTACCATTACAATTGGTGTTAAAAAAATAATTTTCAAATCATTCCATAAAGACATATGTTTGACATAATCAGCATCAATCGTAATTCTTTTATCAAAGTTTATTTCTGACCGACCGGTTACCTGCCAAAGACCGGTAATTCCTGGCTTAATGGAAAGAACTTGATTAACTAATTTTTTAGTATTGGGATACTTGCTTAACTGATTTTCTAATTCATCAGGATAATAAGCTCTTGGCCCCACTAAACTCATCTCGCCTTTAATCACATTTATCAGTTGAGGAATTTCATCAATTGAGTGACGTCTGATAAATTTTCCTATATTCGTCACCCGAGGATCTTTTTTTAATTTATAACTACTTTTTTTATACTCATTAAGTAGTTTTTTAAAACGAGGATCTGTCCGAAGTAAATAATGAGCATTAATCATCATTGATCTAAATTTATACATTTTGAATTTTTTCCCTTTTGCACCAATTCTTTCCGGAACATCAGCTAAAATTGGACCTTTTGAATCAATCTTTATTAAGAATGATATTAATAAAACTAAGGGAGAAAAAAATATCAATAAAATAATGGCGCAAACAATATCAACGATTCTTTTTAAATAAAAACAATATTTTTCACCAATAAATATATTAGTCATATAGATTTATGTTAATTTATCGTATTCTGTTCCGGAGAAACCTTCCACGACTTTTTTAACTTTTGACATGGAGTTCTTTTTTGCAATCAAAATAACGTCAGCAGTGTTAATAACAATATTCTCTTCTAAATCAACCCCAACAATTAATTTCCCATTATCATAGTTATAAACAAGACTATCTTTTACATCTTTAAGATGCACTTTACCTCTAACAATATTCTCAAGAGGTAAAGATTGAAGAGCTTCTTTTAATGCTTCCCAACTACCTACATCACTCCAACCAATATCTTCAACAATCACTTCGGCATCTTTTTTATCTAGATTTTCAAGAATAGCATTATCAAAACTGATACTTTCCATTCGACCATATTGTTTTGTTAATACCTTTTCATAATCTTTTTCATTAAAATGGTTTAAAATTATTTCTGTGTTTTTATATATAGAAAAAGCGTGTTTTTTAAAAGAATTATATATGAACTTTGGCGAAGAGACAAAAAATCCTAAATTCCAAGCATAATTATCAGACTGGAAAAATTTTTTAGCTAATTTTTCATCAGGACGATATTTCCATCCTTTAAATTGAAAAAAATTAATACCTTCTAAATTATCAATTTCTTCACCAAAATTAACATAACCTAAATTAACTGAAGGAAAACGTGGTTTATGAGCAATAAAGATAATTTTATTGGGATTTTTTTCAATTTTTTTACTGGCGATTCTTAACATTTTTTTGAATAAATTAACATTTTTTACAAGATGATCGCTCCAAAGTATTGCGATTGGTTCAGTTGGTGATAGTCGGTTAAGAATTCCTGTAGATAAAGCTATTGCCGGACCAACATCTTTTTTAATTGGCTCTAAAAAGAAATTTTTTTGCGGTATCTGTGGGAGTTGTTTTTGAATAAGCTGTTTATAAAAAACATTGCTGGAAATATAAATATCTTTATGACTAAATTCCGGACGCAACCTTTCAACTGCCAATTGCAAAGTAGATTTATTACCAACAATTTTTTCAAATTGTTTAGGAGATTTCCTTCTTGATAATGGCCAAAGCCTTGTTCCAGTGCCTCCGGCAAAAATTATTGCTTTCATAAGATAATATCAAATGACAAATGATAAATAACAATTGAATAACAAATTACAAATATTTAATGTTTAAAACATTTGTTATTTGATATTTAAAATTCAATTGATGTTTGTTATTTATGATTTATTATTTTAATAGATTCCATAAACCTTTTCTCAAATATTTTTTTATCAAACCTTTCTATATTCTTCATTCCCAATTCTCTTATTTTATTCTTTAGATTGTACTTAATTTTGTTAAATCTTTCAATCGCTTTCCTTAAACTTCGTTCATTTTGATTGGCAAAAAATATTCCTGTTTTTCCATCAATAACTGTCTCCAGCGCTCCTCCTTTTTTATAAGCAATTACCGGACAACCGAAAAACTGCGCTTCTAAAGAGATATAACCAAAATCCTCTTCTTGCGGCATAATTAGAGCTTGAGCATTTAAATAAAGACTTCCTAACTCTTCATCAGACAATTTTGATAAAAAAATAATATTTTTTCCAGCCATTTTTTTTAATTTCTTTTCTTCTGTCCCCTCCCCAACTATCACTAATACATCTTTTAGCTTATTAAAAACTTTAACTACTAAGTCAACTTTCTTATACGGTTCTAATCGGGAAATTACCAAAAAATATTTTTTGTTTCTTAATATTTTTGATATTTGATCTTTGATATTTTTCCAGTAATTAATATCAAACCCGGGATAAATTACCTCTGATTCTCTTTTATAATATTTTAAACAACGTTTTTTAACGGTTTCTGAAATAGAAATTATTTTATCCGGTCTTTGACCGGCAACCCAATCCCATTTTTTGACAAGAGCTAAGTAACCACCAAGCAAATAACCAACTAACTGATTTCTTAAATAGTCTTTTTGATGCGACCAAAGATATCTGGTTGGTGTTAAAAGATAACAAAGATGCCTCGTCCCTGGTTTAGTAATAATAGACTTAGCAAATGAAGATGTAGCTGAAATAACCAAATCATAATTAGAAAAATCAAATGATTCAAAAACAAAAGGATAAAAAATAAAAGACAAAATTCTGCTTTTCTTTATAAAACTAGGGAACTTTTGCAGAAAAGATGTTTTAATCTTTAAATCTTTCGCCCACGAGGCAGTTTCTTGATCAAAATAAGAAGTATAAAAATCCGCTTCCGGAAACATTTCATGAAGAATTAAAAGCACTCTCTCCACTCCACCCCACTTATCAATCCAGTCATAGACGATGGCGATTTTTTTATAGTTAATACTTATTGACATAAGGTTATTAAGTTTAGTAAAATGATTCTAAATATTTTAGCTCTCTGTAAATGAAAGCAGGCTTCATGCCTTGCGTAAGGAAACCTACCTAGTTTACAGAGGGCTTTTTTTTAATTCAAATATCATAAACTCAGGTATTTTTTGATGAATTTCCCAAAATTTTTTGTTTTGTTCTTTTGACTCCACTTTTGCTTTTGGTTCAACAAAATCTAATATATCAAATCCCGAACTGAGGATTTCTTTAATTATGACGGAAAGTGGTCTGTGATAATTAGTCACAACTAAATTTTTACCGATAAATATTTCTAGTTTATTTGAATCAAGATAATTACCATATATCTCACAAATATTATTGTCTTTAATATCTTTATATCCAAATACTCGTGATTTTATTTTTTCATTTTCATATTTAAGTGTTGAAGAAAAAAATGGATGAGTAATAGAGAATAGAAATATGCCATCTTTTTTTAATACTTTATAAATTGATTCAAGCGCCTTAGACCAACTTTCTAGATAGTGCATTGTTAAACTAGAGTAGACGAAATCAAAACTGTCTTCTGAAAAATCTAGTGATTCTATATCCATAATATGGAACTCTAAATTTGGATAACTTTTTTTTGCAATTTCTATTAATTTTTCAGAGATATCGATGCCAACAACTTTTTTTGTTCCTAGTGAGTGTAAATACTCAACTTCTTCACCAGATCCACAGCCTACACACAAAACAGTTTTATTTTCTAATTTTGGCAATTTACTATACATAGCGGGCTTTTCAAGGTAGGTATGAAAAATAGAGACGGAGCTACCATCACGCTTATTTTTTGCCCAACTATCTGCAAATTTATTATATGAATTAATTGTTTTTTTATCTGTTGACATATTCCACTTATGCTATCTTAATTAACATCTGTTTAATGCTTATTTTACCTTTTTTAGATAGAATATTAAACTAAAAATAATACCTTACGAAGATTGGTCTTTTTTGGATAATAACCATGAAGAAATCGCGATGATCAAAACAATAATGGCAAAAAGGAATTGAAAACTAACTAACAAAAGAATAGCAGCAATTAATCCGAAAAGGGCCAGATATTTAAGAACTGTTTGTTTATCTATTTCCATATAAAACTTCCTGATATATCTTAACAGTTTCATCAGTCATTTTTTCAAATGAATACTGTTTGACAATGTTTCTGTAATCAAAACTCGGTTTTTTTTCTATGAAACTTTTTATCTTGTCAACGATATCGTCAACATTGTTCGGATTAAAAGATAGATAATTATTTCCTAATAATTCTTTAAAAACGTTTATATCCGAAGCAATAATTGGACAATTAAAATAAGCCGCCTCAATCAAAGGCAATCCAAAACCCTCTGACAGTGACGGATGAATTAAGGCCAGGGCATTTTTATAAAAAAATGCTCGATCGGAAATTGACGGATTATTAAAAAATAATATTTTTTTTTCCTGTTTTAATCTATTGATTAATTGAAACAAACGATCTTTGAAATAATCATTCGGACCCAAAAGAATTAATTTATTAGATGTTTCTACTTTAGAGAAGGCATAAATTAGCTTTTCAACATTTTTATGAGGATAGAAATTACCAACATAGATAAAAAATCTTTTATTAAATTCTTTTTTTAAAGAAACATTTTCTTTTGATTTTAATAGATAATGATTAACTCCAAGATGAATAGGAAGTATTTTGTTTTCAAAAAATCGACCGAATTTATTTATTAATTGATCTTTGACCGTCTTAGACGGTGTTAAAATTTTAACGGCTTTTTTAACTCCGTCTAAGACGGTCAAAAACACAAACCAAACACACCCAACACA
>CAZJKY010000015.1:10047-10298 GCA_964546915.1 uncultured Gammaproteobacteria bacterium
TTTACTTTATCTATTATAGCAACAATAGCGGCGTTAATTATTTTATAAAAAAAATGTTTAATCTTATATAAAAAACTGTTTTTAGTAGAAGCTTTACCGGTCTTAAAAAGAAGCGGAGTCAAGTCATGAACGGTGGCAATGAATTTTTGGCGATAAAAAATCGGGTAGCTAAAATAGGTAAAGTGCATCAAATCAAGTCTGTCTTGACTCAGTTGCCTTAAAAAACCTAGTTGTTCTGATAAGCTATGCCA
>CAZJKY010000016.1:0-9971 GCA_964546915.1 uncultured Gammaproteobacteria bacterium
AGTGGAGATTCCAAAAGAGGCGTTTTTCAAGTTGTTTAAGAGATAAATTATTTTTTTGTAAATTTAAAACCGCGCGCCTGCAGAGAAATTGCAATTTGTTCCGATCGAATAAAACTTTTAGTAAATATTGGTAAAAGAATAGGTAAATAACTTTTAAAAATATTCCAATTTAGTCGGTGACCGCGTGCCTGCTGGGCAATTATTATCTGCTTCATTTCTCTTGTTAATTGAGGAATCATTCCCAGACTTAGACTAAGAATATAAGATATTTGTGGAGGAAAAAAATTAAGAGCTTTAATAATAAGACTAAGTTGAGTAGTATAAATTAAAAGAAAGATAAGGCTGGATAAAGACAAGATTCTTAAAGAGGAAAGGATTCCAAAAATTAATCCTTCTGTTAATAACTGGATGATAAAAACAATTATTACTGCTATAAAAAGAGGTTTTAACCAAGAAATATAGATAGAGAATTTTTGTTTAATAAAAATATAACTGACAATTAATAGATAAAGTAATACATTAAGATATAATGCTTCTTTATAGAATAAAAGAATATTGCTGATTAAAAATACTAAACCTAATCTAATTCGTGTCCAAGATATTTCATTCATAGGTTTTTTGAAACCGGTCTTATCCCTAATGAAATTAGTTTTTCATTATTTTTTAGAACTTGTTTAGTAGGACCATTTTCAACTATTCGGTAATTGTCTCGGTAATTGTCTAGGATGACCGTTCGAGTGGAATTTTTCCAGACCATATCAGTATCGTGTTCAACGGTAATTATGGTTTTTCCTTGCTGGTGAAGCGATTTTAGAACTTCATAAACCAACTGAGCATTAAGATAATCAAGATTAGAAATAGGTTCATCCAAAATAATATAGTCTGTTCCCATGGCCAGAACACAGGCAATACACAATAATTGTTTTTGTCCTTCGGAAAGATCATGAGGATTACGTTTTTCAAATCCTTTAAGTCCGACGGTTTGAAGAGCTTCGTAAACACGCTTTTTTGGATGATTAAGTTTAAGATTATAAACTCCAAAAGATATTTCCTCTTCTACCGTTAGGTTAAAAATCACCAAATTAGAATCCTGAAAGACTGTTCCTACTTTTGAGGAAATTTCTCCAATGGAAATTTTTTTGGTGTTTTTTCCATCAACATAAATATTACCGGAAAGTTTTCCCGGTATGGCGTGGGGAATAAGACCGTTGAGACAATATAAAAGACTGGTTTTACCTGATCCGTTTTTACCCAGAATCGCGATAAAATCATTTTTATTAATCTCAAGATTAATTGACTCTAAAATTTTTTGTTTAGAGTGATATTGAAAAGAGACAGAATCAATAACAATACTCATATTTGGCTGCTTTTTTGTCCAAAACGTGATAATTTATAGGGAAAGACCAAAAGCCAGGCAAATACAACATCAATAATTCCCTGAACTGCATTTATTCCAACAATAATATACCAGGGAAAAATACTCATTAATTGAGTAGGAGTTTTACCGGGAATCCAGATGGGAAGAGCAAAGTAATAATTGAAAAAAAACATAACTATTCCTCTTAGTCCGATAGCAATTAATATGGGAAGGATGATATTTTTAAGTTTTTTAAATTGGTTAATTTTATTTTTAAAAATCAAGGTTGAAGCATGCAAGGTAAGAAACATCGGAACAGTGGCAATAAATTTTGCCGAGGCGCCAAGCCAGGTGTCCGGGGCGATTAAGGTAATAATAATTGATCCAACGAGAGAGACAGTTAATCCACCTTTAAAACCGAATAAAAAGTAAGCGACGATCCAGGGTACGGCAACAATATCAATCCACATTCCCCATTGGGTTTTAAAGCCGAGATGGAAAAGTTGTAATAAAGCGGAAATAGCCGCCAGGGCAGCATAGATTGCTAATCGACGCGTTAGTTGAAAGTTGGTCTTCATAAAAATAATTAATTGATAATAGAAGGAACGATTTGAATCATTATACTATTTTAATTAAAATAGAGCTAATGAAATTTGAAAGTATACATATTAAAGGAAAGAATCGTGGAAAACCTATGGGCTTCCCGACGATAAATTTAAAAATCCCTATCAATTTTGAGTTAGAAGATGGCATTTATGCGGCAAAAGTTAATATTGAAAATAAAGTTTTTGTTGGCGCCTTACATTATGGACCCGTGCCGACTTTTAATGAAGAAAAAAAAAGCTTGGAAGTATATTTGATAGGTCTGAATGATAACGAATTGAAAAATTTATTTGATGAAAAAATTATCAAGGTAGAAATTGTCAAATATTTAAGACCGGTGATAAAGTTTAAGTCGAAAGAAGAATTGATTAAACAAATAGATGAAGATGTAAAGCAAATAAAAGCACTAAATAATAAATCTCAAATCACAAATAAATTATAAATAATAAATTCTAAATCGTTTATTATTTAAGATTTACGACTTAGTATTTATTTGGAACTTGGTATTTAAAATTTAGAATTTTTTTAAATCTCCCTCCATTTAATATTTTTATCTTTTTTCATAAAAGTATACTGTCTTTTGGCATACTGAACTTCTTTGTTAATCCAATCTCCAATAGCTCTTTCTTTTGTTAACTCTTTATTTAAATATTTAATTATTTGTTGATAACCAATAGTCTTCATTCCTGGATCACTTTCTTTATACCCCATTTTTAAGAGTTTTTTTACTTCCTCAATGGCACCGTTTTTGAGTCTCTCCTCGACTCTTTTTTCTATCACTTGGCGGAGTCGAGTTTTATCGTGATATTTAAGGCCGATGAAGATTTCAGGGACACTCTTAATAAAGACAGTCTTATTTAAGACTGTCTTTATTGGAGCAGACTTGGCAATTTCGATCTTCCTTATTAATCGTCTGGGATTGAGTTGATCACTGTGATTTAGTTTACTAAAAGTTTCAAGGTTTAGATCAACAAGGGTTTTTTGAAGATAGTCGACAGATTTATTATTGAGTTTTTCACGGAGTTTAAAATCGGGCGGACTATTGTTATCGTCAATTCCATAGAGTAGATGTTTTAAATATAGATAGGTTCCGCCAACTAATATTGGGGTTTTTCCGCGTTTTTTTATATCTTCTATTATTGGTTTTACTTTTTCAACAAAATCGAAAGAAGAAAAATATTGGTTCGGACTGACAATATCGTACAACCAAATGGTTACATTGTTCCATTGTTTCATTGTTAACACGTCTTTGTCTTTCCCAGTGATTATATCTAAATATTTATAGATTTGGCGGGAGTCAAAGTTAATAAGTTCACCGTTATGTTTTTTGGCCATTTCCAAAGCGAGTTTGGTTTTTCCGGTCGCAGTCTGGCCAGTTATTATGATCATAAAATTCTAAATATTAAATACCAAGTTCCAAATAAGTTTAAAATTTTAAATTTAAAACGTTTTAGATTTATTTGTGATTTGTAATTTAGAATTTAGGATTTCTGCATCTTAGCAGCGTCAATCAAATTCTTATAAAGATAAACAACATCAATTGGGCCGCTGCCGCCGGGAGTAGGCGTATAAAACGAGGCAATATCTTTAATTTCCTTTTCCTCATAGTCGCCTTTTAATTTACCGTTTTCTTTTCGGACACCAGCATTAATCAAAACAACTCCGGGTTTTAACATTGCCGGTTCAATCACTTTTTTTCCGACGGCAGTGATAATAAGATCAGCGGTTATATAATAAGATTCAGGACTAATAGTTGTGGAGTTGATATTAATATAATTTATATTAAGATCCCCGAGGGTTTTTCCAATTGGCTTACCAGCAGTAATACCTCGACCAACAACAATAATTTTTTTACTTTTAAGTATTTTTTTAAACAGCAAACGATCTCTTATTAGATCAACAAAAAGACTATCTTTTTTTCTTTTTCCGTCATAAATATATTTGATAATGGTCATGATTGCTAAACCGAGAGGAAAAATAAATTCAGATTTTTTTTTATGACCTTCGATTTCTTTCAAAAGCGGAATATAGTCATAAATACTATTAGTAGATAGTTGGGCAGGCAGTGGTTGTTGGATTATGACTCCGGTGACATTTTTATCAGCCACCTCTTTTTTTAACAGATTTGCAAAATCGATAAAATTTGGGGTAGTTTTTAGATGAATCAATTTAAAATTTACTTTTAAGGCTTTAGCCATTTCAGACTTTATTTTTACAAAAGAAAGTTGTTCAGGAGAGCTGCCAATTAAAAATACTGTTAAACCAATAGGTTTTTTTATTTTTTTACGTTCTTTTTTAAGAAGAGCGAGAAGATAATTAGCGATTTTCTTTCCATTAATTAACATGGCATACATTATACCATATTCTTAGATGCTGGTGGCACTGACAATTCGATCGGATTTTTCGGAAAATCTCATCAAAATTACTCCTTTAGCCGTTCTTGAGCGTGAGGGAATATTATTAAGTTCAATCTTTACCACTTGTCCTAAAGCGCTGGTGATGATTAGAGTCGTGTCTTCCGGCTCAATAATCTCGGAAAAAGCCACAAGACCA
Source organism: uncultured Gammaproteobacteria bacterium (assembly GCA_964546915.1). Classification (GTDB taxonomy): domain Bacteria; phylum Patescibacteriota; class Microgenomatia; order UBA1406; family GWC2-37-13; genus GWC2-37-13. The sequence continues at coordinate 4,514 of CAZJKY010000016.1, forward strand.
ATTTTTTGATTAACTGAGGTAATTTTGACACCTTTACCGCCCCGATGTTGACCTTTGAAATTAGACAGTTTGGTTTTTTTCCCTATCCCCTTTTCGGTCAGAACAAGAATATATTTTTTAAATTCTTCATCAGAAAAAACATCAGCAGCAATTATTTGTTGATCTACTTTGGCATCCAGATCCATTCCTTTGACACCGATTGAAGCGCGACCGGTTGACCTGATTTCTTTTTCCTTAAAAACAATCGCTTTACCGTTTTTTGAAGCCAAAATGACATTTTTCTTGCCGTCAGTTAGTTTAACCCACAAAAGTTCATCCTCTTTTTCCAAACGGATAGCAATAATGCCATTAGTACGAATATTGACATAATCTTCAAAGCAAGTTTTTTTGACTGTACCGTATTTAGTTGACATAACCACAAATAGATTTTTCGCTTTTTCCATGGTTTCTGTGCTATAGCTTAGAATTGAAGTAATTTTTTCATCCGGTTTTAAGGCAACCAGATTAATGATGGCTTTACCTTTGGAAATACGTGATCCAGCCGGGACATCCCAGACGCGTGTCTGAAAGACCCGGCCTTGATTGCTAAAGAAAAGCATATAGTCATGAGTCATTGCCGTTGTTATATAGTAGACATTATCAGTATCTTTAGTCTCCATTCCAGAAACACCTTTTCCGCCTCGATGTTGGACCCGAAAAGTTTCTCGAGGGACTTGTTTGATGTAGCCTTCTTTAGTGAGAACAACGATTACTTCTTTATTTTCGATTAACTGCTCATCGGTGATCTCGCCTGGTTTAAATTTCATTACCTGAGTTCTTCGTTCATCGCCATATTTATTTTTTAGATATAAAATTTCCTCTCTGATGACTTTAAGAATTTTAAAAATATTTTTAAGTAAACCCTCCAGATATTCAATTGTTTCTTTGAGAAGAGACAGTTCATCTTCGATTTTATTTCTTTCAAGACCGGTTAGCCGGCGGAGTTGCATTTCCAATATGGCTTGAGCTTGAAGAACGGAGAGTCCAAATTTTTTCATTAATTTTTCTTTGGCCTCTGGTTCGTCTTTAGATTTTTTTATTACGGCAATGACTTCATCAATATGATCAAGAGCAATTAGATAACCTTGCAAAATATGAGCTCTTCGTTTGGCTTCTTCCAGTTCAAACCGGGATCTTTTAACGATTACTTCGACTCGGTTTCTAATATAGATTTCCAGAATTGTTTTTAAAGATAATGTCTGTGGTACTCCGTCAACTAAAGCCACAATATTAACCGGAAAAGAAGTTTGAAGGTTGGTATATTTAAAAAGATTATTCAAAACTTTTTTATAAGAAGCATCTCTTTTTAATTCAATAACCACTCTAATTCCGTCCCGATCAGACTCATCTCGTAAATCAGAAATACCAACAATTTTTTTATCATTAACTAAGTTGGCAATTTTTTCGACGAGTGCGGCTTTATTGACTTGATAAGGAAGCTCATTAACAATAATCGCCATTTTTCCTTTACCCATATCCTCATCGGTAACTCTGGCGCGCATCATAATTGATTTTCGGCCGGTAGCATACATTTCTTTAATATCATTAGCTCCATAAATAATACCGGCGGTTGGAAAATCCGGGCCTTTAACAAAGATCAAAAGATCGTCCAAAGTAATATCAAACATTAAATTTTTTTCATCGATTAATTTCGCTTTATCAATCATAAACACAAGAGCGTCTATCAGTTCAGTTAGATTATGAGGTGGTATTTTGGTAGCCATACCAACAGCAATCCCTTCAGCTCCCATAAGCAAAAGATTTGGCAGTTTAGCCGGTAAATAAATTGGTTCTTTAAGCGAGCCGTCAAAATTATCGATATAAGGAACGGTTTCTTTTTCAATATCGGTCACCATTTCGTCGGATATTTTAGCTAATTTAACTTCGGTATAACGCATGGCGGCCGGTGGGTCGCCGTCAATTGATCCGAAATTACCCTGGCCTTTGATCAAGGGATAACGCATGGAAAAAGTCTGAGCCAGTCGGGCTAAAGCCTCATAGACCGGAGAGTCACCGTGTGGATGATATTTACCCAAAACTTCTCCAACGACTTTAGCGGATTTGGAAAAACGGGCGCTTGAGGTCAAACCAATTTTATACATGGCATATAAAATCCGGCGGTGAACTGGTTTTAAGCCGTCACGAACATCAGGTAGTGCGCGGGAGACAATAACAGACATGGCATAGTCTAAATATGCCCTTTTCATCTCCGAATTAATTTCAGTGGTTTGGATATTGGACATTTTCTAATCTCTTATATAAGAAACGGTGCTATCAATAAAGCAACAATATTTAATACTTTTATCATTGGGTTAATAGCTGGTCCGGCCGTATCTTTATAAGGATCGCCGACCGTATCACCAGTAACGGCTGACTGATGAGCAAAACTGCCTTTTCCACCAAATCGTCCTTCTTCGATATATTTTTTGGCATTATCCCAGGCAGCTCCACCGGTAGTCATTGATATGGCAACAAAAAGGCCGGTAATAATACTACCAAGTAATAATCCGCCTAAAGCTTTTGAGCCAAAAGCAAAGCCAATGACAATCGGGGTTAAAACCGGGATAAGAGTGGGCACGACCATCTGTTTTATAGCTGATCGAGCAACGATGTCAACGGCTTTACCATATTCTGGTTTAGCTTTTCCTTCCATTATTCCCTTGATTTCTTTAAACTGTCTTCGGATTTCATTGACAATTGCCATACTGGCTTTTCCGACGGCCTCCATCGCTAAAGCGGCAAAAATATAAGGCAAAGCACCACCAATAAAAAGACCTATGACCACATAAGGATCTGATAAAGAAAATATTACTTGTTTACCTAATTCTTGGGTAAAGCTAGTGAAAAGGACTAAAGCAGCCAAGGCAGCTGATCCAATCGCATAAGCCTTAGTAATCGCCTTGGTCGTATTACCAACAGCGTCTAAAGAATCGGTTACTTTTCTAATTTTTTCATCTAGGCCGCTCATCTCAGCGATTCCGCCGGCATTATCAGTGATGGGGCCAAAAGCATCAATAGAGACAATAATTCCGGTTAGTGATAACATGCTCATCGCGGCAATAGCAATACCATATAATCCGGCAAAATGATAAGCAATCATCATCGAAAGGGAAATGACAATAATTGGAGCAAGAGTTGATTTCATTGATAAAGCCAGTCCAGCAATAACGTTAGTTCCGTGCCCGGTGGTTGATGCTTGAGCGAGATTTTTTACCGGTGAGAATTTTTTTGAGGTATAATACTCGGTAATTGCAACGAGTACAATTGTTAATACAACTCCAATGATTGAAGTATAAAAAAAGTTAATTTTTTCAGGAAACATAAATACAGTAATAAAATAAAATCCCACTAAAGCGATTATGGCACTTACAGTCAAACCTTGATAAAGAGCAATCATAATTTTTTTACCGGACAGTTTGACAAAAAATGATCCGATAATACTGGCAAATATCGAAACGGCGCCAATTAACAGAGGATAGTAAATAATGGTTTGGTTACCTGGGAAAGTTAATTTACCAAGGATCATCGCGGCAACAGCAGTGACTAAATAAGTCTCAAAAAGATCGGCAGCCATACCGGCAACATCTCCGACATTATCCCCGACTAAATCGGCAATCACTCCTGGATTACGCGAATCATCTTCAGGAATATTTTTTTCGATTTTACCTACCATATCAGTGCCGACGTCGGCGGATTTAGTAAAAATTCCTCCACCAAGACGGGCAAAAACAGAGATAAGAGAGCTACCAAATGCAAGTCCAATCAAAGGTTGAAGACTGGTGCTTTTACTAAACGCGGTAAGTAGCATATAAAAACCGGAAACTGCCAAAAGAGCAAGGCCTGCCACCATAAAACCAGTGACAGAACCGCCGGCAAAAGCTAAAGAAAAAGCTTTTTCTAATCCTTGTTTAGCAGCCTGCGCAGTTCTGATATTACTTTTGACGGCAATGGACATTCCGACTACTCCGGCGATCGCCGAGAATACGGCTCCAATGGCAAAACCAATTGCCGTAAATTTACCAAAAATAAAATATAAAATGACAAAAATAATTAAACCAATAAAACTAATCACCGTATATTGACGCTTCATATAAGCATTAGCTCCCTCGCTGATGGCGTCGGCAATTTGATTCATTTTATTATCTCCTTTAGGATTTTTGATAATTTTTGAAGCGAGAAAAACTCCGTAAATAATAGAAAAAATTCCAGCGATTATTGCCGGTTGAGTCGAGCTTAATAAATTAATAAACATATATTTAGAAATATATAACTTTTAAAAATTAAAACATTAAAAATCCAACTTAGCCATTTTTGCATGTGTTACAATAAATTTTTTTCTTGGCGGGACTTCATCACCCATAAGCATGGAAAAAACATAGTCGGTTTCTTGAGCATCGGATATTATTACTTGTTTTAAAATTCTTTTTTCCGGATCCATGGTCGTATCCCAAAGTTGGTCAGGATTCATTTCACCTAGTCCCTTATAACGTTGGACAGTTGGTTGGCTGGTTTGTTTACTAATTAATTGGTTAACGAGTTTATTTTTTTCTTCATCAGAATAGACATAATGAATTTGTTTACCTTGTTGGACTTTGAAAAGCGGCGGTTGAGCCACATAAAGATGGCCTTTATTAATTACATCAGGTAAATGTCTAAAGAAAAAAGTAAGGATCAAAGTGCGGATATGTTCGCCGTCAACATCAGCATCGGTCATGATAACAATTTTATGATAACGAAGTTTTGCGTAATCAATATTTTCACCGATACCCATACCAAGAGCAACAACGAGATCCCTTATTTCTTTAAAAGCTAAAACCTTATCCAAATAAGCTCTTTCCGTATTAAGAATTTTTCCTCTTAAAGGAAGAATAGCTTGAAATTTACGATTTCTGGCTTCTTTGGCCGTGCCGCCGGCAGAGTTACCCTCGACCATAAAGAGTTCGCATAAAGCCGGATCTTTTTCTTGACAGTCAGCCAGTTTACCCGGAAGAGTGGCACCTTCTAAAGCACCTTTTCTCATGACGGCTTCTTTGGCGGCTTTGGCAGCCAGTCGGGCTTTTTGTGAAAGATAAATTTTTCCGAGAATTTCTTTGGCGGTTTTTGGATTTTCTTCAAAATGATTCTCCAAAAATTCAAAGACAGCTTGTTGAACTAAAGTTTGGATTTCCGAGTTTCCTAATTTTGTTTTTGTTTGTCCTTCAAACTGTAAATTAGTGGCAGGCATTTTTATATAAATGATGGCGGATAGTCCTTCTTTAACATCGTCGCCGGTAAAAGTTTCTTCCCCATTTTTTGTTCCGAACTCTTTCTTAGCATAGTTATTAATTGCTTTGGTGAGGGCAGTTCTGAATCCGGTTAGATGAGTGCCGCCTTCATGAGTGTTTATGACATTGACAAAAGAGTGGATATTCTCGTTCAT
>CAZJKY010000017.1:0-9532 GCA_964546915.1 uncultured Gammaproteobacteria bacterium
TGTGTTGGGTGTGTTTGGTGTGTGTTTTGCAGTTTTTATAGTCACCATATCGTTAACTTTATATTCTTTTAAAGATTTAACTAAAATAAGGCTATTTGCTTTTATTGTTGGAGACATTGATCCTGTAGTTACCGAATAAATTTTGTAATTTTTTGGCAAAGGAAAAAGCGAAATACCAATAATGAACATAACAACCAATAAAACAAAAAATAAACTGTTACCAATTATTTTTAATATTTTTCCAATTTTATTTATCACTTTTTGATTAAAACTATCCTTCTTCCCGCAATTTTTTGCGGGAAGAGGTTAATTCCAATTATCTTATTGGATTTCTGTTTGTCCAAGTTCAAATATCATATCTAATTGAGCTATATCTCCTTGACAGGCATTATCATTGGCATTTGACGGCCAACTAACAATCATCGTCAGATAGTTGGAAGTATTTGCATCTAATGGCAAGTTTAAATCATAATCAGCTGATAATCCGTTCATTACTCCTGAATAAATAGCAGTATCATTACCATCAAAAACACCATTGTTATTCGTATCAACAAATAAGTCGATATTTAATAAACTTCCAAGTGTTCCTACGTCAGGATCTTCTACTACAAGTTCTTGTTCTGTTGAAATACCTGGATCATGAGTTTGAATAAGACTGTGCAAATCTAAATAACCATTCATGTTCCCAACATTATTTACTTCCCAAGTTCTAGTTTCGCTATCTCCAGGTTTTATATCGGTAACTTCAAATTTGACAACATTAGTATTATTACCATCTAAATTAAGATCCAAAGTACCGGTAGCAAAAGTATTACCAGTCGAAGTTACCGTATCACTAAAATACGCTGATGTTACTCCACTTATTAAACCTATAAAAACAAATATTACAAGAAAACTAAATAATATTTTTTTCATTTATTTTCACCTCCTTTCTATTTTTTAATTTCCTTAATTAAATACCCAACTGTTTTTAATAATATTTCGACACTTGAATATTTATTCAAATTCAAATAATCGCTAACATTTAATAACTTGGAGTTAACATTTTTAATTAAAGATAGTTGTTTTGATATATCTTTACCGTTATTTTGTAAATTTATCAGCCGGGATGATTGATCATTAAGCAATTTTTTATAACCATTATTTTGAGTAATTATTGAATTAATAGTTTTTTTATCTAAAGAAAAATCTTGAAGAGTTAATATAAATAGTTTTTCTAATTTTTCAAAAATTGATAAAGCAAGACTTTTTTTATTTTCATCGTTTACTTTATCTCTGATTATCATCAAACGCGAATGAGCTAAAAGTAATACTGATTTTAATTTTTTTAGATCATTGTTTTGCAGATATTTTTTTGCCTGTTTTAAATCGTTTCTCATATAACCAACTTGAGCAATATTGTAAGAATTAAAACTATTTAAATCGGAGATTATCTCATCTAACAAAGACAAGGAATTATTTATTGGTTTGGGGAAATTATTATCAAATTTAATATTGTAATTATCAGTTTGGGAGGCAGGCGGATTACTGATAATCTCGCCTTTGATTTCACTCCATAGATCTTTTTCCTTTCCTATCTGTCCAACTATAACAGTGTATTGACCTTTTTCTTCTCCTTTAACTTTTAACTGATAATCACCGCTTTGCACGTTTTCGATGAAAATAATTCCGTCTTCCTCTGCATATACATTACTATTAAACTCAACTGTCATCGTCGCTGGAGATTTAATCAAAAAAATTATAGATGGAGAGATAATTGTTTTTTCTCCTTCAACAATTTGATCGTCAGAATAATTAATTTTTAACACTTCCAAAATTTTTTTAATCGCCTCTTTTTTAGTGATAATTTCTTCGTGGTCAAAATTAAGCTTTGTAGAATCACTGTCCTGATTGGCGCTTTTGGACAAAATAGTGTAGTCACCGGCATCATATAAAGAAGATTTTGGCTGTCCGTCCGGGTAGTTTCCCAGTAATTGATTAACGGTATCGGCCGGCTGTATGATAAATCCAGCCGGTGTCTGACTGTTTTTTTCTCCATAAAGGGCTGTAAATACCGGAAAAATATCAGAAAAATTTTGATTGTAAGAGGCTAAAAAACTATTTTTAATTGTTAAATTGTCAATTGAAATTTCATCACCCTGAGAATCTTTCAAAAAATTAAAAGTTGGGAACAGATCTTTTGTCACCGGAAATTTATTGGCAATAGTTACTCGATCGCTTTCCACTGTTGATTTATTCAAGATCAAAATGATTTTTTCCGCCAGCCATAAAAAAGTATTAGCCCGGTCAATCTCTCCGGCTTCTAATAGTTTGTAGACTTGAACAGCTCCGAAATGAGGTGAACCCACCGAAATAATTTTATTTACTTTATCAGTATTTTTTTGAACAAAGATTCTTGCAATCAAGCCACCCAAAGAATGACCAACTAAATTTACTTTTTGATTAGGTTTACTATTCCAAATTTTTTCTTGAAGATAACTATTCAAGTCACTGGTGGTTTTTTCGATTGATTGACGCCAATCATAAGTAAATATAAAAAAATCTTGATTTTCCAAGTAATTTAATTTTATAAGACTGTTAATTAATCCTTGATATTCTTTAACAAAAGAAGGAATTTTCCAATCGAATAATGAAACTGTTTTATTATGTATGATTGCATCTTTATTCCAGGAAGCCATAAAACCAGGAATTATTACAAGTGGAATTTTTTCGGGAATTGGGGTTGGTGTTGGAGTTAATGTTGGAGTAGGAGTTAAGGTAGGAGTCGGCGTAATATCAATTTGTCTGGCTAAATTTAACCGCCATCTATCGTTACTTCCCAGTCCAGAATAATATAATCTTAAGCCATCATTATCAGAAATAACTGAAGGAAAAATTAAGTGCTTTTGATCATAGGTTTTATCCGGAGATAATAAATAACCCAAATCTTCAAAGATTGGGTCACAAGACAAAGGAAGAGTAGTTTTAACCAACTTTATTCCGCTACTGTCAGAGCGGTGAAAAAAAAGATAAAGATCATTATTTTCTTTATAAGCAAACGGGCCGTCGCCGCCATAAAGAAATGATTTATTATTTGGACACCGCTGCCAGTTAACCAGATCGTCAGAATAGGCGAGTTTTATCTTGAATCCATCTCCGCCCCAGGCGCCAAAAAAAAGATAAGTTCGTCCATCTTCTTGATAAGGAAAACCGGCAAACACGCCATTTTTTTCCGAATTATTACTGGTGTCAGGCATAATTACCGGTAAAAGGTCTTGACTGCAGTTAAAATTAAAGTCACAGTTACTGGAGTAAATTCTATAAACAGTGTTATTATCATATCGAGTAAGAAATAACATATATCCTGTTTGAGTTTTTAATATTCGAGGACTATATAAACCAACTCCGGTGTTTAAGATTTCCTTTTTCATCTGCCAACTTATTCCGTCTCCTGACTCAAAATATCCTAAAGAATAATAATTTTCCGGGTCTCTTTTTATAGTGAAAATTCCTTTATAAATACTATTTTCTTTAAAAATATTAACTTGAAGTTGACTAGTGTAGTTATTTATATAACTGACCGGAAGGGGATTATTTGTTATTTTTTCAAACTGAAAAGCATAAGTATTATTTGTTAAAAACAAACAAACAAAAAAGATTACAAAAATAGAAATTAATTTTAAAAGTTTTGTAAACATAGTTTAAAACTTTAAACTTTTAACTTGGCTTTGATATTTGATTTTTGCACTTTGATATTTATTTGTCTATCGCTTATATCCAACAAAACTATATTTTTGGAGCGTCAAATCAAGATATTTTTCTCGATAGATACCAAGCTTTTATGAAGCTAAGCCAAAGAACAAAACCAATAATATTTTGAATTATCATTAACCATTGAGGCGTTATTTTGCAGCTTGAACAAAACAACCAAAAATAATAAGAGGAAAATAGACAAAGAGTTATTAAAATAATTAGCCGCAGGGATTTTTTCGGTTTAACGAGAATTAAAAAAGGCATTAACCAGGAAAAATATTGGATGGAAAAATTAGTCGTAAAAACAAAAAATAAAAATAAAAGATTAAAAACTTCTTCTATTAGATTTTTTTTATTTTTAAAATAAGAGTAACTAAAAAAATATGTTAAAAATATTAATGTCGTCAACTTTTGCCAAAATACCCCTAATCGCCCTAATCTCCCCAATAACCCTGATAACCCCCAAATCCCCCATAGTCCCTGATAATAAGCAATTGTCTTAATGATGCTGAAAACTGATACCCTAAGCAATAAAGAATAAATTATTATTGATATCAAAGGAAAAACTAAACTTAAAACAATAAATTTTTTATTTTTTAACCGCTTATATAAAATAACAACAAATAACAAGGGCCAAGTCTTGGTCATAATTGCAAACGAAAAACTTAAAACAGATAATAATTCTTGTTTTTTATTTAATAAATAAATGGCCAAAAGAAGAAAAAATATTGGGATGACATCAAACTGTCCGTGCAAAGTCGTAATCAAAATCGTCACTGGATTAATCGCGTATAAAAAAGCTGTCTTTAGATTTTTCTTTGAAAGTAGGTATACCAGATTGAGGATTCCCAGATCAAATATAACATTTATAATTTTTATAATAGTTATAATGATTATCTTCGACCGGCCTAACCAATAAGCCAATGCTTCAAGATAAAGAAAAAATGGCAAGTACGGATGGTGTAGGTTTGCAACGTCTGGATAAATATTAATGCCTTTTAAAGTCAGCTCGCCAACCTGGAGATAAGACTGCAAATCGTAGTTGGTAACATTTCTAAATAAATAAAGAAAAATTAAACGAATGAATAAGGCAATAATGAATATTATTTTTATTTTTTTAAATTTGTTTTTGATATTTGATTTTTGCACTTTGATATTGTTTTGTCAGTCGGTTATAACCTACAAAATTATAAGTTTGTATTGTCATAAAGGGATAATATTCTCGATATGCCACATTGAAGTCGGTGTTATAATATAGCCATGAGCGCAAAACTATCCGTTTTGATGATCACAAAAAACGCCGATGAGACTTTGGAAAAGTCATTGGCTTCTGTAAAAAAGATTGCCGATGAAATAATTATTATTGATAGCAAGTCAACTGACCGGACTATTGAAATAGCCAAAAATTATCTTGCCAAAGTTTATGTAAAAGAATTTTCTGATATTGGGAAACAGAGAAGATTTGGGTTAGGTAAGGTGTCCAATGATTGGATTTTAGTTTTAGACGCAGATGAAATAGTTTCAAAGGAATTAAAAAAAGAGATTAAAAAAGTTATGAGTTATGAGTTAGGGGTTAGGAGGGAAAAAATTGATGGATATTACATTCCTTTTCAAAATCATTTTTTAGGGAGACGATTGAGATATGGGGGTGAAGATTATAAAATGCTTAGGTTATTTAAAAAAGATAGAGCCAAAATACATCCATCAACGGTTCATGAAAAATTTGAACTTAAACAAGGTCGGGCCGGTTATTTAAAAAAGAAGATTTATCATTATTCTTACCGCTCTCTCTGGCAAATGTTTAGAAAATTCAGCGATTATGCCATTCGTGAGGCAAAACAAAAATCGAAAAATGGTGAAAAGTCTTCTTTTAAAAAAATCTTTTTATATCCGCCCCATCTGTTTTGGGCAAGATTTATCAAAGACAAAGGCTATAAAGACGGACTATTTAGAATTCCCCTCGACTTAGGTTTTGCTTATATGGAGTTCTTAATTTATTTTTTATTATTTTTTTATCCAGTCCACCCTAAGGGTGTACAAAGTTAAACTTATATGAAAACAGGGTTTATATTTGTGTTATTTCAAACTCCAAAATCGGAAATTAATAGATTAAAACAAGAAGTCAAAGACTTAAAGTTTAAAAACTATCAAATTTACTTTATTGATAACACTAATAATCATCAAGGATATGCAACCGGCGTCAACAATGGATTGAAAAAGGCCATAAAAGATCACTGTGAATTATTCGTGGTTGCCAACCCTGACATCAGCCTATTATACCTACGAGGTGACATTCTACTTAACGCAACAAGATATTTTGACATCTGGGGACTGGCTATGAAACAGGAAAATAAAATTTATTATGGCGGAGAGATTGATAAATGGCGGATGAGTGGGGGACTAATCGAAAAAAAACCTAAATTCAGATTTGTTCCCACTGACTTTGTTTCCGGGTCTCTAATGTTTATCAAAAAAAGCATCATTGATAAAATAGGTTTTTTTAATGAAAGTTATTTTATGTATTATGAAGAGGTCGATTACTGTTATCGAGCTAGAAAAGCCGGATTTAAAGTTGGAATTGATTCTAAATTAACCTATGATCATTTTGAAGTTTCCAAAGATAGTCCGACTAAAGAATATTATTTATTTAGAAACCGCATAAAGTTTTTATTAAAATATGGATCGTTAAAACAAAAAGTTTACGAATTTTTTAGACTGCCAAAAACCGTTTTCGAGGAAATTAAAAAACGACCTTTTTATTTAAACTTTTTATCACTAAATATTTCATCAATAATTAATAAAATACTTCATTTTATTCTTTTTTTAATTTTAATAAATTATTTTAAGCCCGATGAATACGCTATTTATACTTTAGCATGGACCCAGATCGGACTGCTTTTGCCGCTACTGGACTTCGGCACCACTTCCTACGGGCTGGTCCATATTAATGATTCGATTGAAAAAAAAGTTAAGGAACTATTTTCTTTAAGATTTTACTTGTCATTAATAACTTTCGTTTTAACAATTATTCTGGCAATTATATTTCATTATCCCTCCTCGATTCTTATTCCCATTATTTTAACTTCATTCGTTATTTTCGCCAATATGTTTTCCGGTACTTTCTTGATTTTAACTTCAATTAAGCAAAAATCTTATTTCGCCTCAATTGTTTCCATGATTTTTCAGATATTCCTCGTTATTTCGTTAATTTCCGGTGTTTTAATTACTAAAAAATTGCTAACTGTCTTTATCATTACTTTTGTTTTATATAATCTATATTCCTTAATAAATTTTCTTCTTGTCAAAAAAGAAATCGGCAGTCTGTCTCTAAAAATTAATTTAAAACAATGGTCTGTCATTATTAAAAAATCTTTTATTTTTCTTCTGATTAGTTTACTGGCCGGATTTTATTCCAAAGCCGATGTTTTAATATTAAATTTTTTAAAAGGTAAACAAGCAGTCGGAATTTACTCGGCCGGCTATCGGTTTTTAGACGCCTTGATGTTTATTGTTACCAGTTATAATATCTCTTCGATGCCGCTATTTTCCAAACTAGCTAAAGAAAAAAAGGGAAATATATTTGTCAATAAAATCAAGAAAGATATTGTTTTAGTTTTTTTCATTGGAATTTTGATTGCTTTAGGATTTTATTTCTTAGGTCCAATAATTTTACCTATACTATTTAAAAGCACTTACTTTCAGTCAATCCAAGTCTTAAGAATAATTATTTTTGCTTTGCCATTAATTCTTTTGACCTCGGTCTTCTTAAACTCCATTTATGCTTTAAATAAAGCTAAAATCGTTATCTATATATTTCTGTTTCAGCTAATCTTTAATGTTGGACTAAACTATTTGTTAATTCCCAAGTTCAGTTTTTTTGCTTCTGCCTATATCACTCTCATTGGAGAACTTATCAACACGTTGTTAACATTCGCAATTCTAAGGTCCGTCCTTTTAAGGTCGGACCTTAAGTGACTCTATATATGAAAATTTCCATTGATGGGGGAGCATTAAACCCAAAAAATAATCAGCGATTTGGCACCTCGGTTTTTTCGGTAAATTTAGTCGCCGCTCTAAAACTATACGATAAAAAAAATCAATACTTTATCTATACTTTTAAAAATCTCAAGCCAAAACTATTTTGGCTGAAGGCACGGGTTAGTTTAGAAGAATTAAAACAAAAAAAGGATATTTTCTTAGCCTTAAATCAGGCCATTCCTCTTTATACCTCGGGAAAAATAATCAGTTTTTGCCACGGTTTATCATATTATTTTCATCCAAAACTTTACTCAAAAAGAGACGTTGTTCGGTTAAAAAAACAGCTGGAAGAAATGGTAAAAAGATCAGATAAAATTATTGTTTCCACGGAAAAAGTAAAACATGAATTCACTTCGATGTATCGATACATCGAAGGAAAAATAATTGTCTTACCATTTGGAATACCGTTTGATATGGAGCGGGGGGGAATTAAAAAGAAAAGGAAATATTTTATATTTGTTGGAAACAATCAACCGATTAAAAACATCCAATTTATTAAGACGGTGTTTGAAAAGTTTAAAAATCTAAAGGGTTTTAAAGATTATAAGTTAATATTAGTAACAAAAAATTGTTCAAGAAAAAAACTTTGCTGGCTTTATAGAAATGCAACAGCTTTGTTAACGGCTTCTCATTATGAAAGCTTTAACTTTCCGGTGCTGGAAGCTTTATCCCAGGGCTGCCCGGTAGTTGGATTAAAATCAGCCATTATTCCAGAATTAGAAACTTATGTTAATTTAGCTAATAATGTTGAAGAATTTGTAGAAAAAATGAAAAAGATAACTAAAAAACCCGATGTACAATCGATTAATCAATTATACACTAACTTTAATTGGAAAAATTATGTTAAAAATTTAGTAAAATTATATTAATCAAATGAAGATAACCACCGTGGTTTTAACCAAAAATGAGGAGAAGAACATTGAGAAATGCTTAAAATCAATTGATTTTTGTGATGAGATAATTGTTGTTGGTGATTATTCGACGGATAAAACAGTTGAGCAAGTTCATAAAGTTTGTAAAGTTATAAAGTTTATAAAGTATAAAATTTACGAAAGAAAACTGAATAATGATTTTGCTGAACAGAGAAACTTTGGATTAGAAAAAGCAAATAATGAATGGGTTTTGTTCATTGATGCTGATGAAGAAGTGACACGGGAATTAAAAAAAGAAATTGTTTCATTGTTTCATAGTTCAATTGTTAAGGAGAATGCCTTTTATTTAAGACGAAGAGACTATTTTTGGGAACAAGAACTTAGGTTTGGCGAGATTAGAAAGGTTCGAAACCGGGGGATTGTCCGCTTAGTGAAAAAAAATTCCGGACAATGGATGGGTACGGTTCATGAAGTTTTTCATACTGCCAACAAAGTCGGTCAACTAAACGGTTATCTTAACCATTATCCGCACCCAACCTTAAAAGAATTTATTAATGATATCAATTATTACTCAAGTATTAGAGCTGAAGAACTATTTAATCGAAGAGTCAAAACCAATATTTTTGAAATTATTTTTTTTCCTTTTGGTAAATTTATTTATAACTACTTTTTAAATTTAGGATTTTTAGACGGCCCGGCCGGCTTTACTTATGCTTTTATGATGAGTTTTCATTCGTTTTTAGTAAGAAGTAAACTTTATCAGATATGAAACTTTTATTTTATTTAACTGCTTTTTTATTCTCCCTTGGTCAGTTGGGAAGAATTTCTTTTTTTGGCCAGCAAGTAAATTTCTATTTATATGAAATCGCTCTGATTCTAAGTCTATTTTT
>CAZJKY010000018.1:0-9120 GCA_964546915.1 uncultured Gammaproteobacteria bacterium
ATTTATTTGCTTATTTGATTATTTGTTTATTTAATCATTTAATACTTCTCAATTTGCCATTGTATTTTATCACCCTCTTTTAATTTATAACTGCCCGCTCCTACCTCTGCCATTTTTCCATTGACATAAAACGCCCAGTATTCCTTTTTTGAAACTTGAGCTTCTATTCCATTTATTTCAGTAACGTAAGCATTGGCTCCTTCTCCTTTTGTTTTAATAATCGCTTTTTCTCTCGTAAGATCTAAGGCGGTTTTACCAATAGTAATTTCTTGTTTAACAAAATCTTTTTGGTCAGCAACTTTCAAATAAACACTAAAATTTTGTTGTTGGACAACTGATTTTTTAGTTGGTTGAGGTTTTGTTTAATAAAAAAAATAGCCGGCAAAAATTACTAAAGCAACTAAAACAAGAGAGAAAAATTTATAAAACAATTTCTTTGTTTTTTCCATAATTTCGCGCCATAACAAATAATAGATCCGAAAGGCGATTCAGATATTTTACAATAATTATATTGTTGTTAAATTTTACTACATTTCTTTCAACCCGGCGGCAAACAACTCTTAATATCTGAAACCATGATGAAATTTCCGTTCCACCCGGTAAAATAAACCGTTTAAGTTTTGGCAGTTTTTTTTCTAATTCATCAATTTTATTTTCAAAAGTTAGCAGTTTTTCTTCTAAAAATTTTAAATCAAGTTTAGCCCCTGATAAAAATGCCATGATTTGATAAAGATCTTTTTGGACAGAAATTAAAAAAAGTTTTTCGCTTTTATTTTTGATTTTATCTTTGACTAAACCGATAAAACTGGTCAGTTCATCAACACTTCCGTAAGTCTCAACCTGAAGATCAGACTTTGAAAGTCTTCTTCCACCATAAATAGCCGTAGTTCCATCATCGCCGGTTTTAGTATAAATAGACATATCAACATTCTGAATATCCGCATCCATAACATTTTTTACAGCCTTCTTCATGTACCAGAGTCGCTTCTCCACAACTTGGGCAGAAATCAAAAGATCCATTGTGATAAGCGGAAACTTGAGGTTGAATTAAAGATGGCTGAGTAGTAGAGGTAACTAATTTTGGAACTTCTTTAACGACTCCACTAGTTTTTTTCTCACCATTCAATCCATAATGCATTGATAATACTTTTGCGACCGCGTCTGGTAAACTTCTTATTCTATCTTTACCAAAACCCATAGTTCTGGCACCACCTATTCCCTGCAACTGGGTAATAATTTCATTTACTCTATCAAGAACCGAAATATGTGAAGAAAAACGTAGAGCCACTGAAATCATTCTTCCTAAACCTTCAGCCATTGCATAAACATCGCTACCGGCTTTACCAACATTAATAAAGACTTCTAAAGGCTCCGGAGGATTTCCTCCATTGGTATTTATCGTGATAAAAGCAATGCCAACTGGCGTCTGAATCCGGTACGTCGAACCGTGAACAACCATTGGTCGGGGTTTAATTGTATAAGAAGGAAGAATTAAATTTTGTTCAGGCTTCTTTTCCTCTTTACGTTCAAGCACACCAGGCCGTGATCCATCTCTCATATAAGCAATGCCTTTACAGCCTAGTTTATAAGCCAAATTATAAAGTTTTTTTCATCTTCAACCGTATGGGTGGTCGGAGCATTGACTGTTTTTGAAATTGAAGCATCAACATATCTTTGAATGGCCGCTTGAACTTTAACATGATCTTCCGGTGTTAGTTCATTGGCGGAGACAAACCATTCCGGTTTTTGCACTTTTCTTTCCTTAATTTCCTTTTCGTGTTTTTTATACCAAGCATCATAAATACTATGACGAATAATATGAGTTCCTAATCTGTCTTTTCTGATGAATTCAAACTCATAAACCGGCTCGATTCCAGATGTGGTATCAGCCATTAAAGAAGTTGATCCGGTCGGCGCCTGCATTAAAAGCAATGAATTTCTTATTCCGTTTTTTTTAATTGATTTTTTAACATCGTCGGTTAACTGACTGACAAATTTTCCTTCCAGATAAAGTTTTCTATCATATTTGGCAAAACTACCTTTTTCATGAGCAAAAATTGAAGAAGTTATGGAACATCTGAGTCAATCGAGTTTATTGATAAAGTTTATAAACTCGATTGACTCAGATGTTCCATAACGAAGATGTAATTTAATTAAAACGTCGCCCAACCCCATTGTCCCTAGTCCTATTCTTCGTTCTCCCTCAAGCTGAGTCTTGCGGATGCCGTCAAAAACATAAGGATCCATATCAACTACATTATCCTGAAAACGAACTGCGGTTCTCACGATCTTTTTCAAAGCCCCAAAATCAAACTGACCTTTTTTATCAATATCTTTTCCTTTAACTAAGACTGATAAATTGATTGATCCCAAGTTACAAACTCCCCAAGGCGGCAAGCCTTCTTCGCCACAATTAGAAACCAATAGTCCGTTAGCGGAAAAGCCGTGAATTCCTTCAACAGTAATGTCAAAAACTTCCTCAATTTCTTCTTTTTCTAATTTCAAGAAAGTCGCCTCCGGCTTTTCTTTATAAGGGCCGCGACGGTATAAAGAAAGAAAAGATTGCAGTTTGTTTTGTTTTTCCTGTTGTAAAAATCCTATTAATCCGGAAAACTTTATTAAGTTTTCTTTGGAAATTACCAGTTCATGATAGGCTTGGCAATTATATAGTTTTAGTCCTCCTCGACCATCAGGTAAGAACCTTTTTCCTTCTTGACGACGATTTTCATAGATTTTACTAAAAATGCCAAAATTTAAAAGTAATCTTTGGACACTAATAAGAAGAGATTTTTTTATTGATGTTAATCTGACACTAACTCCTTTTTCTATCGTCCCAATTACTGTTCCATCACTAGAAAATATTCCCTGTAAAAATCCTCTCTGAATGCCTTCCGAACCGGCAAAAATCGCTTCCGGTACTTGATATTTATTTTCATGAGATAAACCGTATCGGTAAGCAATTCGCCATAATCTTACCGACTCAATCACAGCCTTATTCTCTTTTTCAATATACTGGGGAGCAATATGATAAGGCCGGGCAACGACCTGTTCTCCTTCAACCATTTTTTCTACCATCAAAGCAAATCTGGGAGCCAGTTCTTGTTTTTCTTTTTGATAAAAATATAAAGTAACGACATCTTTTTTTATTGATCCGTCACCGACCAACCAACCTAAAACTTTGCCTTCATCCAATGTTCCTTTTGTTCCAAAATATCCGCCTGTTGCCAAAATAATTTTCTCGCCTTTTTTAAGTTCACCGGCTGATTTTTTTCCAAAAATGGTAAAAACTTTATGATCTATCGTTAATCTTAATTGATAACCTTCTTTAGTAGTCAGACGATAAACCTGTTTTTTTCCAGTAAATTTAACCGCGGTTGAAAGATAATCTTTTCCGTTAACCACTGTTCTAAAAGGTAACCCTTTTCCATACAGTTTTTTCATCGAAATCAAACCATTAGTAGTGTTAATAAGAGTATCTCCGGTGACGCAAGGATTGACACAAATAATCTTATTCCAATAATAATTATTATAAAGTTTATTATATCTTTCCATAAAAACCACTCCGGGCTCTGCTGATTTCCAGGCGGCAGTCGCCACTAAATCCCAAATCTTTCTTGCTTTAACGATTTTATGAACAATGACTTTTTTCCCTAAATTTTTCCAAGCTTCCAAATCTCCGGTCCATTTTTCATCATATTCCGGATCTTTAATATCTGGAAACACCAAAGGCCAGTCTTTATCTTTATCAACCGCTTCCATAAAAGTATCGGAGATGCAAAGAGAAAGATTAGCGCCGTTAATTTTATGTAAGTCTTGTTTAACGGTAATAAACTCTTCAATATCAGGATGCCAGTCCCAAAGCATAAGCATTAGGGCTCCCCGTCTGGTTCCCCCTTGTTGAATAATGTCCTTAGTCGCTACGGAAAAAAGTTCAGCCCAGTTTATAGGACCTGATGAAAAACCATTAACTTTATTGACTCTAGCCCCTCGGGGACGAAGAGAAGAAAGATTGATGCCAACGCCGCCACCGCGGGCCATAATCTCTACCATCTGTCCTAAAGTTTCAAGAATTCCTCCTCTTGAGTCCGCGGGAGATGGAATAACAAAACAGTTATAAAAAGAAACCGCAAAACCAGTACCAGCTCCGGATAAAATTCTCCCTCCAGGCACATATTTAAAGTCTTTTAAAACTGAATAAAATTCTTTTTCCCACTTTTTCTGTTTGGATTTTTTTTCCACTAGAGAAACAGCTTTGGCAATCCGTAACCACATCTCCTCAGGTCGCTTCTCTATTGATTTACCTGATTTATCTTTTAACGAATAACGATCCAGGAAAACCTTTTCTGAAATTCCTTTTAGTTTCATACTACTTTTTGCCTGTTGGCGGATTAATTTTTTTTAATTCTTCCTCAAAGTCATCCAAATCTACAAATCGTCTAAAGACTGAGGAAAATCTAATATAGGCAACTTTATTAATTTTTTTCAACCGTTTGGCCGCTAAACTTCCAATTATTTTACTTTCTATTTCTGTCGTATCTTTTTCCTTTTAGTTTCATACTACTTTTTGCCTGTTGGCGGATTAATTTTTTTTAATTCTTCCTCAAAGTCATCCAAATCTACAAATCGTCTAAAGACTGAGGAAAATCTAATATAGGCAACTTTATTAATTTTTTTCAACCGTTTGGCCGCTAAACTTCCAATTATTTTACTTTCTATTTCTGTCGTATCTTTTTCCTTTAATTCTCTTTCTACTTCGTTGATTATTTTATCAATTTTTTCTGCGGTTACTGTTGTTTTTTCGCATGACTTAAAAAGACCGCTTCGTAATTTCTCCCTATCAAACCTTTCTCTGGTTCCGTCTCTTTTAATAACTATTATTGGTAACTCTTCTACCCGCTCATAAGTGGTAAATCTCTTATCACACTTCAAACAAGATCTTCTTCTTCTAACGGTTGAGCCGTCTTCAGATACTCTGGTTTCAATTACCTCAGTGTCATGATTTTGGCAAAAAAGACAAAACATATAGTGTGATATAAAATTTAAAACACTACCTGGCCGTTTTCAAGAGGTCTAAATATATCAAAATACTATCAATCTGCCAGCTAGTGAATTATCAGCCTCAAAATGTTTTTTCTTTTTAAAGTAGATGAATATTCTTTTAATTTTGTGAACGAAATATAATAATTATAACTATTATAATGATTATAAACGTATGTTTTTCAAAGATCTCCTTTTCCCAAAATTTTGTCTTGGTTGTGGCTACATCGGTGTCTATCTTTGTTCTTCCTGTCAAAATAAATTAAGACCGATTAAACAAGATGTTTGTCTATGCTGTAAAAAATCCTCTTTCTTCGGCCTAACTCACCCAAGTTGTAGAAGAAAGTTCAACATTGATGGGTTAATTGCTTTATACTATTACAGTCCAATATTGAAAAAAATTATCAAAAATATTAAATATCGATTGGCGACTGAAGTCTGGCAAGAGTTCTACCAGATCATCAAACCTGAAGTAATTAAAAAGTTGGGCTTCTACAAGAAGCTATCTTCTAATTTTATTATTCAACCGATTCCATTGACAAAAAATAAATATAATGAACGGGGCTTTAATCAAGCAAAAATTATTAGTGTATTTTTTCAAAAATTTCTTAATTACCCAATCGTAGATTTATTAGTTAGAAAAAAAGAAACGCTTGCTCAAGCCCAACTAGAGTCTTTGGGAAAAAGATATCAGAATGTCAGAGGCGCTTTTCAAGTTGTCGACAAAAAATACCTTAATAATAAAAAAGTAATCTTGGTTGATGATGTTGTCACTAGCGGTTCAACAGTGAAAGAAGCGGCTCGAGTTTTAAAAAGGGCGGGTGTGAAAAAGGTTTATGTTTTAGCGCTTGCTAAAGGATGATTATAATTGTTATAATCTTTATAATTTTTATATGCAAAAAGTTGAGATCTCTTCAAAAACAATTATTTTTACGATTGGTTTTATTTTATTGTTAGGTGTTATTTGGCTGATAAAAGATTTAATCTTTTCTCTTTTTATTGCTTTTATTATTGCCGGGGCTTTGCGTCAGCCGGTTGACTTTTTGGAAAAGAGAAGAATTCCTCGTGTTCTTGCTTCTTTTGTCATTTATTTACTGTTTTTATTTGCCATTGTCAATCTTTTTGCTTTGGTTATTCCGCCTCTTCTCAAGGAAATTAGCTTTTTATTTAAAAATCTTCCTGAAATAATCAAAACAGTTTTGCCTCAGATCTCGTCTTATGTAGATCTTAGCACTCTGACGCAAAACTTGCCTAATCTGGCCAACGACGTGATTAATCTAATAAAAGGTATTTTCTCCAATGCCATCTTTGTTACCTCAACGCTATTTTTTGGCTTTTATCTGCTTTTGGAAAAAGACTTTATTGAGAATGTCTTGGTTAATTTTTTTGACGAAGCCGAAGCAAAAAAAATTGCTCATATTGTAAATCGGGGTCAAAAAAGAGCTGGCAGCTGGTTTTGGGGGGAAGTAGTTTTGATGACAGCGGTCGGCGCCTTGACATATATTGGCTTAACAATAATTGGAATGAAGTATGCACTGGCATTAGCGGTTTTAGCTGGACTTCTTGAGGTTGTCCCGACGCTTGGGCCAATCATTTCTGCCATCCCTGCGGCTCTTATTGGTTTTTCTTCTTCATATGTCTTAGGACTTTCCAACATTGCTTTGTATTTTATCGTTCAACAGTTAGAAAATAATTTATTAGTGCCGTTAGTAATGAAAAAAATCGTTGGCGTTCATCCAATTATTACCCTGATGGCATTGATAATCGGCGGTAAGTTGGCCGGGGTCATGGGCGTTCTTCTCGCCGTCCCAACAACGATTTTTATAGAAACCATATTGATTGAGTGGCAAAAAAAGGCTCAATAAAACTCTATGCGTTTTTTCTACGGAAAAACTGCGGGAATTATTTTATTATGAAGTTTGTGTCAAAATCACTTTCTCAATGAATTCCTTTGGAGTTACTACTTGAAGCTTGAGATCGAGTTTTTTAAATTTTGGGGTGAGAAAATGTCTTTTATTAAAA
Source organism: uncultured Gammaproteobacteria bacterium (assembly GCA_964546915.1). GTDB lineage: Bacteria > Patescibacteriota > Microgenomatia > UBA1406 > GWC2-37-13 > GWC2-37-13. Next base: position 7,060 of record CAZJKY010000018.1, read on the forward strand.
GTCAGAAGATAGTCGGCTTTTGATTGAATGGCGCCAATTAAAACATGGGTGTCTTTTTCGTGGACAATATTTTTATATAGATCAACAAGTTTCTCGTCTAAAATTTCAATTACCAAAAAGTTAAAATCCGCCAATATTTCACCTAATCTTTTTAAATAATCAGAATTATTATAAGTAGAAAGATTTTTCCTTGTTTCTTCTATCACCCTGGCGCTTGTTATAAAAAAATATTTTTCTAAATATCCTTGAAGAATAATTCGTTTTGCACCACTCATTGGATTTTTTGCATATGAGAGAGAAAAAAGAACATCCGCATCAAAAAATATTTTAGGCATAATTTAGCTTTTACGCCATTTTTTTATAACAGGATCATTTAAATTCCCATAACTTTTTAGTTTTTTATCAAGCTTTATGAGAGTTTTTTTATCAAGAGTGTCTTCTTTTATCCATCTGGCAATTTCTCTTTTAGAAAAAATTCGGGGTTTAAATTGAGAAGAAGAAACAGTTTCAACCGGCTGGATAACAATCATATCATCTCTCACAAATATTTTTGCCAGAGTACCTTTGGTGATTTGAAACATCTCTTTTATAGATTTTGGGATATTAAGAATTCCGCGGCTTTGAAATTGGACTGTAGCAGTGAGTTGTGTCATATTTTGTGTATAAATTATTAATTTACTGATTTACTGTAAAACAGTAATAGTGTAACGAATAAATTTATTCTTGTCAAGAGGATTTTTTTTTAATATCATTTTATGAATGAACATAACTATTTTAGGAGGAGGATTTACCGGTTTAACTGCCGCTTACTATTTAACAAAAAAAAATCATCAGGTGACTGTTTTTGAGAAAGAGAAAGTACTCGGCGGTCTTGCTTCTGGATTTAAATCCGAAAATTGGGATTGGTATTTGGAAAAAACATACCATCATTTGTTCGCTAATGATTACGACATTTTAAATTTCGCCAAAGAGATAAATTTTGATAAAATCTTTTTTCAATCTCCTGAAACAGCCTCATTATTTAACAATGAAACAATGAAACAATCTAACAATTTAGCAATCTTTCCGCTTGACACCCCTATAGATTTCCTTAAATTCCCCTACTTAAATATTGCTGACAAATTGCGGTCCGGAATTGTGATTGCTTTTCTTAAACTATCTCCTTTTTTGTCTATCTATGAGAAACAAACCGCTGAAGAGTTTTTGAAAAAAACCATGGGGGAAAATGTCTGGAATATCTTGTGGCAACAGCTCTTTCGGGAAAAATACGGAGATTATGCGGGAAATATTTTAGCCTCATTCATCTGGGCTAGAATTAAAAAAAGAACAAAGAATTTAGGATATGTTGAAGGCGGATTTCAAATATTAATAAACTATTTAGTTAATCTGTTAAAAGAGTTGCGGGTTAACGTGTTAACGGGTTATGGTGTTGAGAGTATTAAAAAGCGGGGGAATAAGTTTACTATTAATAATACATTATATGACGTTGTGATTTCGACGTTGCCGACTCCAGTATTAACAAAAGTCTCCCAAACAATTTTTCCGAAAAGCTACCTTGATCGGTTGTCAAAAATTGAATATTTACACGCTTTAACTCTAATTTTAGAAACTGATAAACCTATTCTTGATAAAACTTACTGGTTAAATATTTCCACGCCAAAAATTCCGATCATGGGTATTGTCCAGCACACTAACTTTATGGATAAAAAAAATTATGGAGGAAAACATTTAGCTTATTTGGGATGGTATTTGAAAAGGAATGATAAATTGATGAATATGGAAAAGGATGAATTGGTTAAGTTTGTTTACCCTTACTTGAAAAAAATTAACTCAAATTGCTCCATTGTTTCATTGTTAAATTGTTATGTGTTCAAAGCTCCGTTTGCCCAACCGATTTTTGATAAAAACTTTGTCAAAAACAAACCCTCTTTTATTACACCGGTTAAAAACTTTTTTATCAGTAATCTCGACATGACCTATCCTTATGATAGGGGAACAAATTATGCTGTCAAACTGGGAAAAGAAGTGGCCGAATTAATAAGCTGATTATCTTCCACAGGA
>CAZJKY010000019.1:0-9019 GCA_964546915.1 uncultured Gammaproteobacteria bacterium
TCTTATTGGCCCCACACTTTCTCAAAAAATTCACTATTTCGGAGTGAAAACAAAATTGATGCAACTAAAAAATATTCCTAATGATGTTGATTCTATTTATTGTCCGGTCTGTCTATCTCTCTTACACTATCATCAACTTGCTTACGCTCACCTGGGCGATTTTTATTGTTCCAACTGCCAGTTTAAAAGGGGAACCGTAAACGACTTTTCAGACAAAAAAATAAGCTATCCGATGAGCGGACTATATAATGTATATAATACCAATGCTGTTCTCCTTTTAATAAAATCTTTAATTAATATTGAAAATAAAAAAATAAATCAATGGCTAAAAACTTTTTCCCCGGCTTTTGGCCGCCAAGAAGAAATTATTTATAAAAACCGTAAAGTATTTATTCTTCTTTCTAAAAACCCAGCTGGATTTAATCAGTCAATTCAAACCGTTAAAAAAATTTTAAAAAATAAAAAAGCTAACTTTCTCATTGTTCTTAATAACCAAGTTCCTGATGGAGAGGATGTTTCCTGGATCTGGGATGTAGACTTTGCTCCTATTTTCGCTGGGGCAAAAAATATTTTTGTTTCCGGCAACCGGGTTTATGACTTGAATTTAAGATTAAGATATGAAAATGACAAGAAAAAAATTTTAACTTTTGAAAATTTACCTGATGCAACTGAGTCAATCGTAAACAAAACGAAAGAAGGCGAAAGGTTATTTATTTTACCAACTTATTCGGCCATGCTTGAGGTAAGAAAAATATTGTTAGGAAGAAAGCTATTATAAATAAATCCTAAATACTAAATTATAAATCACAAATAAATCAAAAATATTAAATTATAAATTCTAAACAGTTTAGTTTTTGGTATTTATAATTTAGAATTTGTTTGGAACTTGGAATTTAGTATTTAGAATTTTATTTATGAATATAAATATAGGTTGGCTTTATCCGGATTTGATGAATACGTATGGCGATCGGGGAAATATCATTACCTTAAGTTATCGTTTAAAGAAAAGAAATATCAAACCAATCGTTCATAAAATTTCTATTAACGAACCTAAAGAATTAATTTCAGAAATGGACATAATCTTTATGGGCGGCGCCCAAGATAAACAACAGGAAATTGTCAATACCGACTTAAAAAATAACAAAGGAAAGTATTTAATTAGCGCCATTGAAAACAATGTTCCTTGTTTATTTGTCTGCGGCGCTTACCAGTTTTTAGGAAAATATTATAAAGCCGCTGACGGAACAATAATTGACGGACTGGGCGCTTTTGATCTATACACGGAAAATCCGGGAATTAATTTTCCCCGCTGCATCGGCAATATTGTTATAAGACCAAATATTAGTTTTGATGGTAATAGAAAAAATAATTTTTTTGTCGGTTTTGAAAATCATGGAGGAAGAACGTATTTGGCGGATAAAAATTTGGCTTTTGCTCAAGTAGTCAAAGGGTTTGGAAACAATGGCGAAGACAAAACTGAGGGAATTTTTTACAAAAATAGTTTTGGCACTTACTTACATGGACCAGTCCTGCCAAAAAACCCCGAGCTGGCAGATTATTTGATTAAGAAAGCATTAGAGAGAAAATATGGGGAAAAAATAAAATTAAAAAAAATTGATAATCATTGGGAAAATAAGGCGAGAGATTTTATGATCAATAAACTATAATTATTACAAAATTCTAAGTCCTAAATTCCAAGTTCCAAATAATTTTAAAATAATAAGTATTAAATATCAAACTGTTTAGAATTTATTATTTGATATTTATGATTTATTTGTGATTTGTTATTTAGAATTTAGGATTTATTACTTATGAGCTTTGTTCATCTTCACTTACACACTGGCTACTCCCTTCTTGACGGCATGTGCCGGATTGATGATGTGATTTCTCGGGCAATCGATGAGAAAATGACGGCGGTCGCCATCACGGATCATGGTGCTTTATATGGCGCTTTTAAATTTTTCGTCAAAGCTAAAGAAAAGGGGATCAAGCCAATTATTGGCGTCGAAACTTATAAGGCAAAAAACTCACGTTTAGATAAACAATCTCATTTGGATCGCGATCAATATCATTTAGTTCTTTTGGCGAAAAATCTGGCTGGTTATCAAAACTTGCTGAAAATCGTCACTACTGCATATCTTGAAGGTTTTTACTACAAACCAAGAATTGATTTTGAAATTTTGGAAAAGTATCACGAGGGAATCATTGCACTATCCGCCTGTTTAAATGGTGAAATTCCATCATTGATTTTAGAAAATCAAACTAAGGAAGCTGAAAAAGTTTTAGAAAAATATTTAAAAATTTTTAAAGATGATTTTTACTTGGAAATTCAAAGACATCCGAAAATTGAAGAACTCGATCGGGTTAACAAGGAATTAATCAGACTCTCAAGAAAATTTGGTGTCCCATTGGTCGCCACCAACGACGTTCACTACTTGGAAAAAGAAGATGCCTATGCCCAAGAAGTTTTACTTTGCATCCAAACCCAAAGAACCATGCTCGAAAAAAACCGGCCATTATCAATGATTGATCATCCTGACTTTTATTTCAAATCAACTGCAGAAATGAAAGGCAGTTTTATTGACTTGCCGGAAGCAATTGAAAATACGGTTAGAATTGCAGAAAAATGTAATGTGGAAATTCCCAATGGCAAGTGGATTCTTCCTAAGTTTCCTACTCCCAATAATGAACCGGTTGATAAATATTTAAATCAATTAGTTGAGGAAAGAAAAAAAAGAGTCGCTGACTACCCGCAAGACTTAATAAAAAAAAGAGTTGACTACGAACTCGATATTATTAACAAAAAAGGCTATTCCACTTATTTTTTAATTGTCCAGGACTTTGTTAACTGGGCGAAAAATCACGGTATTGCCGTCGGGCCTGGCCGAGGATCAGTGGCCGGATCTTTAGTCGCATATATTCTCGGAATCACTGATATTAATCCAATTGATCATAATCTGCCTTTTGAAAGATTTTTGAATCCGGAAAGGCCAACTCCGCCTGATATTGATGTTGATTTTGCCGATACGCGGCGTGATGAAGTCTTAAAATATGTCACTAATAAATATGGGGAAGATAAAGTCGCGCAGATTATTACTTTTGGGACAATGGAAGCCAGACTATCAATCCGCGACGTCAATCGGGCTTTAGGCATGTCTTACTCTCAAGGCGACCGACTGGCAAAAATGATTCCTTTCGGAAAACAAGGATTTGGGATGACGATTGCCCAAGCCTTGGAAGAGTCAGCTCAGTTAAAGTTTGCTTATCAGACTGAGCCGGAAACTAAAAAAGTTTTGGATGTTGCCCGACGAATCGAAGGATTACCTCGTCATTCATCAGTCCATGCCGCCGGCGTTGTCATCTCTGACAAAAACTTGACCGACTATGTTCCGCTTCAGCGCGATAGCAAAGAAGGAAAAATAATTACTCAATATGATATGTACTGTCTTGACTTAAATGCTGTTTCTAATCAAAAAGCCATTGGTCTTTTAAAAGTCGATTTTTTGGGCTTAAGAAACCTAACGATTATTGAAGAGGCTTTAAAATATGTCAAAAAAAACTCTGGGGAAAAAATTGATATTCATCAAGTCCCGATTGATGATAAAAAAACCTATCATCTAATTTCTAAAGGCGATACGATTGGCGTCTTTCAACTCGAGTCAGGCGGTATGAAACATCTGGCCAAGGAACTTAAACCCAATAAACTATCGGATATTTCCGCCATGGTTGCCCTTTACCGGCCCGGCCCAATGGATCTTATTCCCGCTTTTTTGGAAGGCAAAAACAACGCCAAAAAAATTAAGTACCCTCACCCTGATCTCAAACCAATTCTCGAGGAAACCTATGGAGTTTTGGTTTATCAGGAACAGGTAATGGAAATTGCCAATAAATTAGCCGGTTATACAATGAGTGAAGCTGATAACTTAAGAATGGCGATGGGAAAAAAGAAAAAAGAGCTGATGAAAAAAGAAAAAGAAAAGTTTTTTTTAGGTTGTTTTAAAAACGGTTATAAAAAATTGATGACCGAAAATATCTGGAACTTCATGGAAAAATTTGCCGGCTACGGATTTAATAAACCGCATTCAGCCTCATATGGATTAATTGCTTACTGGACCGGCTATATCAAAGCTAACTATCCGGTCGAGTTTATGACCGCTCTTTTATCAGCCGAGCTCCAAGGCGTTGCCGGTCCGCAACGGGAGATAAAAATGTCTCAAGCAATTGAAGAGTGCCGCCGGATGGAGATTAAAGTGTTGCCGCCTGATATTAATAAATCAATTCACAGTTTTTCCATTGAAGGCGACTCGATTCGTTTTGGTTTATCAGCCATAAAAAATATCGGCCAAGCGGCTATTGAAGCCATTCTTGAAGCTCGGGAAAAACAACTTTTTCATGGTTTTAAAAATTTTTTATCCAGGGTTGATCTCCGACGCGTTAACAAAAAAACCGTTGAAAGTCTCATTAAAGCCGGCGCTTTTTCTCTTTTTGCCAACAAAGCCACCTTAATAATTAACTATCCTTTTTTAGTTTCAGATATTCAAAGAGCAAAAATTAAATCAGAAAAAGGTCAGTACGATCTGTTTGCTACTCCCGATGCAAAAAAGTTAACTGATGATTTTAAACCAGTGCCTGAATTTGAGGAAGACGAACTGTTTAGTATGGAAAGAGAAGTGATCGGATTTTTAATCGGTAAAAATCCTTTAGCTAAATTTAAAGATATTATTGAGAGAAAAACCAATAAAAAAATCGGCGAAGTTACCATCCAGGATGCTAATAAATCTCTAATTTTAGCGGGAATTGTGAGCGGCAAAAAAATCGTCAAAACGAGAAAAAACAACGAGGAAATGGCAATTCTTCAGGTTTTTGATGAAAGCGGCAACATTGAACTGGTGGTTTTCCCAAGAAGTTATGCCACCATGAAAACTTTTTTAAATATTAATCGGATTATCATGTTTAAAGGAAAAGTCAACGAAAGAGAAGGCCGGATTGGAATAATTCTCGAAAACGCAGTGGATTTGGAGAAAATTAACAAAGAAAGTTAATTTAGGGTTTAAGATATTGGAGGTAGTAATAGATGTTCAGCCAAACCTCTTTGTTTTTCTAACATGATGTCATAAAGATAACTTCGGTTATTTAAGATTAATCTCTGAAAATAAAATTCTCCGGTTACAGTATCAATATATCGATCATTATTACTCCCATTGTTAATATAGATCTCAATTCTAGGGATATGAGGATATAATATCACTGCTGAACAAGCCAGCAGATCAGCTAAAAAGATTTTTTCTGCCGAAATAACTAAGGTATTGTCTGTAATTTCTAAACTTCCTAACTCCTGTTTCCCTTGCCCTTCAATAATATCTTTTGGCATTATTTTTATTTTTTCTTTTAAATTTGGGGCTAATATTAATAGAGTGTCAATTATATTTTTTTCAAATAATCCATTAATGGAAAGATCGAGAATTCTTAACACCGTGTTTATTGTTGCTAAGTAAGGGGAATCTGTTGATTTTCCATCTAGTCTATCTCTTTCATTTCTAAATATCTTAAGTAAATAAGTTCTTTTCTTTACCGCTGTTTCTCTTGATTCTGGGATTCGACTTTGAGTTATTGCTATAAGACTTTTTGCTAAATCTATAGCAGCGTTGTCTTCGACTATAACTCTTTCTTTCTCTTCTTTTTTTTGCCTCATAGCTTCTCTATATTGTTCAATCGGAGGAGAGACGGATCGACCGGTTAAACGTTCAGCTCTTATTGCGGCAGTTAACTGTTCATTTAAATTTGATTTTGCCAGTGAAGGAACTCTTTTTTGGAGAATGTAAGATTCCAATGACAATCCAAGTGATTCTGCATATTCTGTAAGTGTTTCAGGAGCCTTTTCTCCAGTTGCTCCCAAAGCGACTACCGTAGTTAATAAATTTACTTCAGGTCCAGTGAGATTCAAACCTTTTAAGCTAGGAGGTTGAGCCAATATCTCTTGTAATATTTTGAGTATTTCAACTCTAGTTAGATGACTATGAGAAGAAGCTGCTTTTGTTTCAGGCCTTAATAGTTGATCTATAATATAAGTCAATGGACTTAACCTCTCTTGAAATATTGAAACTATATTGCCATTATCTTCATTTGACTCAGGCTCTATCTTGCAAAGATCCTTCGGATCCTCAATGGCTGGTAGTAATAAAAGGGGGTGGTTGATTTGTAAATCTGTCAACGACCTTTTCTCATCAGGAGACAATGGATGAGTAAGCGGCGCCATTATCTCCGCCACCAATCCTTCTTTACCAAAATGGCCGCGTTCTTCGGAAATTTTTTTTCTCAGTTCAAAAATATTGCTAAATCTAATATATGTCCATGCCAGACAGGAAACTGTTGCAATATCAACTGCGATTTCGGCTGCTAAAGGAAGATTCTTATCAGCAGTAAAACAAAACAATAAAGGAGCAAGCCAGCCTATTTGAAGAAGCATAAACTCTTTCCGGGCGGCTTTTAAATAATTATCGATTCGGCCTTGAGCAGCTTTTGCTTCAACAGATCTTCGTCCCATAGAAATCAATTATATCATATAACTATAGGTTATTTGTAATTTGCTTATATCAATGAAAAAAATAATTCACAACAATGATTTGACATTTTGGTCATATATTATATAATTACTATAGGGATTATTAATTAATTATTAAAATGAATGCCGAGAACAGAAGTCGGAAGAAAAGTTTTTTACCACCACCAGGAAGGATTGAAGAAATAAAAAAAGAGGCTTCAAAGTATGCGGATGATAGAATGGCTGCTTGTGAGATATCTATTTTTACATTAATCGCATTATTCCTTGAAAATACCCTTTCTCACGAACACAAAACAGAGAAAAAATATACAGATGGTTTGTCAAAATATACTGAACACGCTCCTAAATAATCAAATCTTCTGTTTCTTGATATAGATTCTTGAAGCTATCTTTTTTTTCTAATTGATAAGTCATTAGTCTGAATTTTTGATACAATCTATTTTAAGAACTATGAAAAAATCATATTATCAGATTGATCGTTATTTTAAGCTAATTAAGAAGTCAGAAAATAAACTTAATAAAAAACTAAAGATAAAAAATAACTTAAAGGTTGCAAATTATTTTAATATCGGTTATTATTTATTAACTCCAATAATAATTGGTATTTTTATTGGAAAAGTAATTGATAATTTGTTGAAAACGAATTTTTTTTTATTAATAATGTTAATTTTGGGGATAACAGGAACTTTTTATAATTTGTGGAAGATTTATAAAGATGCCGGAAATAAGTATTAAAGCGGAACCGATCATTAATCTTTACAGTTTTTATATTACTAATTCCTTAATTTTATCTTTTATTGTCTTTATTTTCTTTTTAATATTTTCTCTTTTATATAACTCAGCTACTAAATCAAAGAAAAAAAATAAATTTTATTATTTTGTAAACTTTCTATTAAAAATTATTTATCAACTGTTTGAATCGGTATTAAAAGATAAAACGCAAATATTTTTTCCTCTATTAGGTTGTTTTTTTCTTTTTATCCTTTTTCAAAACTGGTTTGGACTTCTACCAGGTGTCGGGAGTATTCTAATTAACCATCATCCGCTTTTTCGTGGAAATAATGCTGATCTAAACTCTACTTTAAGCCTAGCTTTGATTTCGGTTACATTAACCCAGATTTTTGGAATTAAATACCTTGGATTTAAAGGATATATTAAAAAATTTCTAAATTTTAATAATCCGATTGCTTTTTTTACGGGAATTTTGGAAACAATATCTGAAGTTTCTAAAATAATTTCCTTTTCTTTCCGACTTTTTGGCAATATCTTTGCCGGTGAGGTTTTATTAACAATTATAGCCTTTTTAATTCCAGTGGCTGTCTCATTTCCATTTTTAATCCTTGAAGTTTTTGTTGGTTTAATTCAAGCCTTGGTATTTTCAATGTTAACAGCAGTGTTTTTAAATTTGGCTATTTCCAGCCATCATTAAAAATTATTATAAATTAATAAATATACTATGGATGCAGATGCAGCAAAATTAATTGCAACCGCGCTAGCAATAGGTCTTGGCGCATTAGGACCTGGAATTGGAATTGGATTGATTGGTAGTAAAGCCGCTGAGGCAATTGGTCGAAATCCTGAAGCAACCGGACCAATCCAGACCAATATGATTTTAGCAATTGCCTTTGCCGAGGCTGTAGCTATTTATGCCTTAGTAATTGCTCTTATTATTAAATTTGTTTAAACATATATGTAAATTTTAGGTATTGATATTAAACTGCTTATTGCTCAGATAATCAACTTTGGTCTTTTCTTTTTCATCTTTAAAAAATATATTGCCAAACCTTTTTCCAAATTTTTGAATGAAGAAGTAAAAAAAGAACAGGAAAAAGAAAAAGTATTAAATGAATTAAAGAAAAAAGATGAAGAGATGATAGTATCTCAAAATAAACTTAAAGCTTCTTTAAAAAAAGAGCTTGAAACCGCTATTAAAAAATCTAAAGATGATGCTGGTTTATATAAGGCAACCTTAATCGTTGAAGCCAAAAAGGAAGCTGAAGCAATTATTTCTAAAGGGAAAAAACAGATTGAAGTGGAGAAAAAAGCCTCGGAGAAAGAACTTAAAAATAAAGTTATAGAACTTTCAACCGTTATTGTTGAAAAAGCTTTTAGTAAATATTTATCAAAAGATGCTCAAAAAGATATTAATAAAAATATTCTTAAAAATTTTGAGTCTAATTTAAATTGATTATATGACCCTTCGATAAACTCAGGGTCATAGTGAGCAACGTCGAACTATGAAAGCGGAAATTATCACCGGTTTTAAACTTGAGACCCAAGAACTTGAGGAAATAATAAAGAAATTTAAATTTCTTAAGGAATTTGAAGTTGTAAATACCGTCGATCCTAAAATTTATGGCGGCATAATTATTAAATATCAGGGAAAGGTCATTGATTTAAGTTTATCTTCAAGATTAAAAAATTTTAAAAACCCCCCCACCAAACACACCCAACACA
>CAZJKY010000020.1:0-8943 GCA_964546915.1 uncultured Gammaproteobacteria bacterium
CCAATTTTTTCCCCGGATGTTCAAAACATTCGCCTTTATCATTGAGTTCCGTATCGGTGTAAAAAGTCTCGCAGCCGATACAGTATAATCCTTCGTAGTTTTTTTTGTAAATATCGCCTTTTTCGAAGCATTTATTCCAAAGTTCCTGACTGGATTGAAAATGGTTTAGGCTGGTTCCTTTTTGAAAGACGTCAAATTCGGTGTTGAGTTTTTTTGTTAAATCTAGAAATAACTGAGCGTTTTGATCGACAAATTCTTGTGGAAGAATGCCGGCTTTTTCCGCGGCCTGAACGTTTTTCAAGGCATTTTCATCACTACCGGTTAGAGTCGTTACTTTATCACCAAGAAGTTTGTGATAACGAGCTATGGTGTCAACCTGAATAAATTCTAATGCATGTCCAATATGAGGAGGGGCATTGACATAAGGAATTGCAGTGGTTATATAAAATTTTTTTGTCATTTTTATCATTTTATCAAAAGGCCAATGGCAATTGATAGGCTAATGATTAATATTAGATTTAAAGGGTCAAATAGTTTGAGGGACAAAAGCGTGATAATTAAAAATAAAGGTAAAGTCAAGAAAAAGGCTGTTTTAATCGTAAAGAATAGTTTAAAAAGAAAAAAAATCATTAGGGATATTAGGAAGATTAGGGATAAGATAACGGACCAATGAAAGGGCGGGACAAGAAAGATGATTGATATTATAGTTAGCAACAAAATAATTGGAAAAACCAGTTTTTTTCCTATTTTGTCTCTTGCAAGTCTCATTTGTTTCTATTATAATGGGAAACTATGGTTAAAGCAGCAGTAGTGGTAGACGATAAGCAAAAAATAATTGAAAAATTTGGTCAGAAAAAAGGTGATACAGGATCTCCGGAAGTCCAAGCAGCTCTTCTTAGTTATAAAATTGTCAAGCTAACCGAGCATTTGGACATTAATAAAAAAGATAATCATTCGCGCCGGGGTTTGCTTAAAGTGATTGCTAAAAGACGAAGAATTCTTAACTATTTACAGAAATTAGATGAGAAAAGGTATAAAAAATTAATCAAAGAGATAGGACTTAAAAAATAATGAATATTATTGAAGATTCCATTGAAATTAACGGTCAGAAATTAACTCTTCAGACCGGAAAATTGGCTCGGGCCGCCACTACTTCTATTTTTGGAAGACTTGGTGATACCTGCATATTGGTAACAGTGACAGCAGGACGCGTTCGCGAAGAGATAGACTATCTACCTTTACAGGTTGAGTACGTGGAAAAACTTTACGCCGGCGGAAGAATCAAGGGTTCGCGTTGGGTAAAAAGAGAAGGCCGGCCGTCTGACGATGCAGTTTTAAAAGGTCGGATTATTGACCGATCAATCAGACCGCTTTTTCCCAAAAATCTTCGCCGTGATATTCAGATAATTATAACTTTGCTTTCGGTTGATGGAGTTAATTCACCAGATATTCTGTCAGCCATTGCTGTGTCGGCTGCCTTGACATTATCTCCTATTCCTTGGAATGGACCGATTTCGATAATAAGGATGGGATATATAAAAAATAATGGTCAAGGATCATTTATCGTTAATCCGACCGAGGATGATGATAAATATTCTTCGCTTGATCTCATCGTTTCTTCATCAAAGGAAAAAGTAGTTATGATTGAGACAAAATCCGAAGAGTTTCCTGAGGAATTATTGATTGAAGGAATAAAAAAGGCTAAGGAAGAAAATAGAAAGATTATTGAATTCATAGAGAAACTCGCGAAAAAAGCTGGTAAGCAAAAAGAAATAGTTGATAAACCTCTTTTTGATGAAAAACTGATTCAGGTTCTTAAAAAAGACTTTAAGAAAAATCTCGATAATCTTATTTTGCAAAAAGCTCAAAAGGAATTTGAAGATGAAGAAGCTTTACAAGTAGTAGTTGCCGAAGTTGCAGAAAAATATAAAGAAGAATTTGACAAGAAAACCATTACCAAGGCAATTGATTATCTGACGAAGCTGATGATTAAAGAAAACGTTTTAAAAACTAAAAAAAGAATCGATGGACGAGGAATAGATGAAGTCCGAGAGATTACATCTGAGGTAAGTTTCCTTCCTCGTACTCACGGATCAGGAATTTTCCAAAGAGGCGATACTCAAGTATTATCCATTGTTACTTTAGGGGCACCGAGTCTCGAACAGTTAATTGAAAGTCCGGAAGGCGAAGAGGCAAAAAGCTATATTCATCATTATTATATGCCGCCTTATTCGGTCGGTGAAACCGGTCGAATCGGATTTGTCTCACGCCGCGAGATTGGTCATGGAGCACTAGCTGAAAAAGCTATTGAGCCGGTATTACCATCAACTAAAGATTTTCCATATACTATAAGAGTCGTATCTGAGGTTTTATCATCAAATGGTTCAACTTCAATGGCTTCAACTTGCGGGTCATCCCTAGCCTTAATGGATGCGGGTGTACCAATTAAGGCGCCTGTAGCCGGAATTGCCATGGGGCTGATGAGTAAGTCTGATGACGATTATTTGATTTTGACTGATATCATGGGAATCGAAGATTTTTCCGGAGAAATGGACTTTAAGGTAGCCGGAACTGCAATCGGAGTGACTGTGATTCAACTGGATGTAAAAAATGACGGATTAACAGACAAGATGATAGAAGAAACTTTCACAAGAGCCAAGAAAGCCCGATTGTATATTCTTGATGTCATGAATAAGGCGATCGATAAACCTAGAACTGAAATTTCACAATTTGCTCCAAAGGTCGTGGTATTAACTCCTCCTCAGGACAAAATTGGAGAAATAATCGGACCAGGTGGTAAAAATATCAGAGCTTTAATTGCTAAAACAGGTACTGATATTAATGTGTCAGATGACGGCAAAGTGACAATTTCCGGAGTGGACAAGAAAAAAGTTGAGGAAGCAGCCGCTCACATTGAAAATATTACCCGGGAAATTCAGGTGGGTGAAGAGTTTGAAGGCGAAGTAAAAAGAATTTTGCCTTTTGGCGCTTTTGTTGAGATGGTTCCTGGTAAAGAGGGATTAGTACATGTTTCTAAAATGGGCACAGGTTTTGTCAAGCATCCTGAAGATATCGTCAAATTAGGTCAGAAAGTCAAGGTCAAGGTATATCAGATCGACAATATGGGTCGGGTAAATCTGCAGATGATAAAATAATCTCAAACCTCAAATCTCAAAGATCAAAAACAAGCGTAAAGTTCAAAGTTGTCTTTTACCCTTCATAGTTAGAATACTGGAACCAACTATTTTTGAAATTTCGTTAACTTCTTTAAGAAATATAGATATTTCTTTCGATTTATTAGATAAAACTTTATTGAGTAGTGCCAACCAATATTTCGTTTCATTAGCCGATTTTAAAGCTATTTGAAAATAATTTAGAAATTCTCGCTTAGAGGAAGAAGATTTAGCTTCAACGATATTGGCTCCAATTGAGGTAACGCTTCTTATGAGTTGATCAGAAATAATCTTAAGAGATTGTTTAATTGGTAAACCTTCAATAAATTTAATAATTTCGATTGATAAATAAAAAGCACGATATTTTACTTCCATAGTTTTTTATCTTTGAACTAGTCTTTGATATTTGATCTTTGCACTTTGAACTGACAATGTCAATCGCTTATAACCTACAAAAAAGGTTATTTAGTTTGTTTAAAGGGTCTAATTAAATCGATATATACTTAATTTATATTAATTTCGAGGCTGGACACCCTTAGGGTGTACTAAAGCATTGTTAGCAATTGATTTTCGCGTTCGTTGCCGTTACAATGAAAATTATGGCCAGACGTAAATCTTTAATTCGGTTACCATTTTTCAAAATCAAGATAAATAAGAGAACAATTTTTAATATCTTTGGGTTTATTCTGATAGGATTGGCGTTAGTGTCAATTGTTTCTTATGCGAAAAATTTTTCCAATCAGGAAAACGGTCGAATGCTTTTTCAATTAAATCAAATCTTAGTCTCTAAATTTGGCGGCTTATCTATTTTTATTCCCTTAATTTTGCTATTAGTTGCTGTTCATTTTTTTAACACAAGGAAACTAAAGTTTATTAAACCTAATATTACCGGCGGATTAATCATGATCTTTATTGCTTTAATTGGAGTTTTCCAATCAGGAGAGTTTGGTTTAAGCATATTTGAAAATTTAAAACTAGATTTTTCCGTGATTGGCGCTGTCATTATTATGGGTGTAATCTTTGTTATTGGGTTAGTACTTTTTCTTGATACCTCAATTGATGCTTTCTTGATTTTTATCTTTACCATTTTAAAGTCAGCCCTTCTTTTTATTAAAAATTATTTATTTAGATCATTAACGACCAAAGGTGAAGAAAAAGAAAAAAGCCCGGAAAAACAGTTTATTTTGGAAAAAAAACCTGAAGAGAAGTTAACTAAAACTACTCAAATAACCATTAAACCTTTACCTAGATCATCAAGCACGACTTGGGTTTATCCACCAATCAGTTTGCTGGCTGATGTGTCTCAAAAAGAAGCTGACCGCGGTGATGTCAAATATAATGCGTCGGTAATTGAAAAAACCCTTGACTCTTTTGGAATCAGAGCCAGAGTAGCGGAAGTCAATAACGGACCGGCTGTCACTCAATATGCTTTGGAAATTACCATGGGAACAAAACTGTCAAGGATAACAGCTTTATCTAATGATCTTGCTTTAGCATTAGCGGCAACCACCGGTCAGGTGAGAATTGAGGCGCCGATTCCCGGTAGATCAATGGTGGGAATTGAAATTCCTAATAAAAGACCGGAAATTGTTACGGAAAAACATTTATTATCTTCTCCTATTTTTACTTCCAACAATGATCCTTTATTAGTACCTTTAGGATTAGATGTTTCCGGTCAGCCGGTTGCTGCATCGATTGCTAAAATGCCACATGCTTTAATTGCTGGAGCGACCGGTTCGGGTAAGTCAGTCCTTTTAAATGCTTGGATCTGTTCATTCCTTTTCCGCACCAAACCAGAAGATTTAAGAATGATTTTAGTTGATCCTAAGAGAGTTGAGCTTTCGATTTATAATTCTATTCCTCATCTTCTGACCGAGGTGATCGTTGATGCGGAAAAAATTATCTCAGCTTTGAAATGGACGGTCGGCGAAATGGAAATAAGATACAAACTATTTTCCAAAGCCGGTGCCCGCAATATTGAAGGTTATAATTTGATAGAAGGAGTAGAAAAGAAACCTTATATTATTTTTGTCATTGATGAATTAGCTGATATAATGATTTTTGCACCGGGCGAAGCGGAAGAGCTGATTACTCGAGTAGCCCAGATGGCGCGGGCAACTGGAATTCATTTGGTATTGGCGACTCAACGTCCTTCAGTTGATGTGATTACCGGTTTGATGAAAGCCAATATCCCAACGAGAATTGCTTTTAATGTTTCTTCAATGATTGACTCACGGGTAATTATTGATATGCCGGGCGCGGAAAAATTACTCGGTCGGGGAGATATGTTGTTTTTGCCGCCGGATAAAGCTAAACCAGTCCGTATTCAAGGCCCTTTTATTACGGAAAAGGAAGTCAATAATTTAGTTAACTTCTTAAAATCTCAAGTGCCTGAGGTTCATTATACCCAAGAGGTAACGGAGCAGCCAGTTAACATAAAAACAGCCGGAGGAGCTTCATTTGCCGTTAACGGTGGGGAAAACGATGTATATTTTAATCAGGCAATTGAGATTATTATGCAGCAGGATAAAGCTTCAGCTTCACTTCTTCAAAGACGTCTTTCCATTGGTTATGCCCGTGCGGCTCGACTTCTTGATCAGTTAGAAGCAGCAGGATATGTTGGTCCGCCTGAAGGATCAAAGCCAAGAGCAGTGATTAGAAGACAGAACATAGGAAATCAGGAATAAAATCCTAAATACTAAATTACAAATCACAAATAAATTCTAAATTATAAATACTAAATCATAAAGCGTTTTAAAATTTATATTTTTGAATTTTTGATTTATTTGTAGCTTGGTATTTAGAATTTATTATTTTTCTCTTGCATTTTATATTATCTTCTTATATATTTATCTTAATTATTATTTATTTTAATATAAATTTATGGATAATAAACCTTTGAGGACCTTTCTCGAAATTCCTTATAACCAATTGGAAGAGATGAATCTTCAGGCAAAAAAAAGAAGAAAAGATAATGTCAATGAAAAAGAAATCAAAGAGTACTATCTTGACTATTTAAAAAAAGAAAAAAGATTAAAAGCAGTGACAATTGGTTTTTCCGATCTGGAAGGCCGGTTTCACATGATTGATTATGACAAAAAATTCTTTCTTGGATCATATAATAACATGACTTTTGATGGATCTTCAATTCGTGGTTATTCGCGTCAGGCCGAATCTGATCTCAGACTTGATGTTGATTGGGGGGCTTTTTGGTGGTTACCGACCGATGTTTTCGGCCCGGGTAAAGTTTTAGTAATGGGAAGAATTAATGATCAAGATGGAAAATCTTATAGAATGGATGCCAGAGGCGTTCTTAAATTTTATTTAGACTATCTTTACGATCAATTCAAATATAAAGTTTATATTGCCAATGAAGTCGAAGGTTTTTTAGTCAAAGGTATTGACGCAGAAAAAACTTTTAATGAAAAAATAGGGTTGGAATTAGTATCAATGGGAGGATATTATCATTCACTTCCTGACGATGTCTTAAGAAATTTTATTGATCGGGCGGCTGAAGCACAAAGGGCAATGGGATTTGAAAATGAAAAGGATCATCCGGAAGTGGCGCCATCACAGTTTGAACTAAACTATTCTTATTCTGACGCTTTAATTGCCGCTGATCAGATCCAAATATATAAATTAGTTTGCCGTCAGATTGCCCACAACATGGGGATGACGGCGACCTTTTTACCCAAGCCGGTGATGGGAATTAATGGCAGCGGTATGCACACTAATCTCTCAATTTTCAGCAAAAATAAAAATCTTTTCTATGATAAAAAAGGTAAGGGTCAGTTATCTTATTTTGCCTGGAAGTTTATAGAGAGGATTTTGTCAAAAGCCAATGATATCTGTCTGGTTCTTAATGGTAGTGTTAATTCGTATCGGCGTTTGGATCCGCATTTCGAAGCTCCCAATGAAATAAAAGTCTCGGAAATTGACCGAGGGGCAATGATCAGAGTACCTCTGTTTAACGAAAGATCAGCCAGAATTGAAGTGAGAAGCGTTGCTCCTGATTCCAATCCTTATCTTTTGATATTAACATTGATCAAGACCGGTTTAGAGGCTAAGGTAGAAAAAACTAAAGAAGATAAAAGACCACGGGTTCGTTTTTTGCCGGGAAACATTAATACGGCGATTACCCAATTTCGGCAAAGTGATTTTATTGGGAAAATCTTAGGAGAAGAGATGAAAAAGAAATTCATTGATCTGAAGCAGGCAGTGGCGAACCGATCACCCTCTGACCTGGGAACAAAAATAAAAAATTCCGAAGTCATCTATCATCACGAAGTCTACAACCAGATGCTTTGGAATGATTTTTAAAGACGTGGTAGAATGAGTTGAAAATGAAAACGACAAAAATTGCTTTATTCAAAGGTAAAAGAATTAGAAAGATTATTCATAATAATGAGTGGTGGTTTTCTGTCATAGATGTGGTTGAAGTGTTATCTGGTACTGATAGACCAAGAAAATATTGGAATGATTTGAAAATAAGGCTTATTAAAGAGGGTTATTCTGAGTTGTCCGCAAAAATCGGACAACTGAAATTAATGTCAAGAGATAACAAAAAATATTTAACCGATTGTGCTAATACCGAGACAATGTTTCGTATTGTTCAGACGATACCTTCCCCAAAAGCCGAACCGTTCAAGCGTTGGCTGGCAAAAGTCGGCTACGAAAGAATCCAAGAAATAGAAGATCCCGAATTGGCAACTAAAAGAACACGAATGTTTTACAAACTCAAAGGATATTCTGATGATTGGATTGAAAAGCGAATGAGAGGAATTACCATTCGTGAAGAATTGACTAATGAATGGCAAAAACGAGGAGCACAAGAAAAAAAAGATTATGAAATTTTGACCGCGGAAATCTCCAAAGCCACTTTCGGCGTTACGCCAAGTGATTATAAGAAAATCAAAGGATTAAAACGGGAAAATCTACGTGATCATATGGATGATTTTGAGTTAATTTTTAGTATGCTCGGCGAACGGTCAACAACAGAAATTCATCGTAACGAAGATTCTCAAGGGGTAAAGAAACTAAAAAAAGATGCCAAAGTTGGCGGTGGAATTGCCGGCAATGCCAGAAAAGAATTGGAAAAAAAACTCAATCGCTCAATTGTTACAAAAAGAAATTACTTGTCTAAACCTCAAAAACAAATTCGTTAACTTATCCATCATCCCCGTGCTTTGCCAGTCCGTAGCCTCGTGCGAAGGATGGAAGACGGGGATCCGGTCGATTAATTACATTTATTTGGAGAGCTTAAAACGATATTGGAACTTTTTTAAAGACAAATTATAACTCTATTTATACTTTCGAGTATTCATATCCATAATATCTTCACTTGCATTAGGCTTTAATTTGTTAATAATTTCTTCTACTCTTGTTTTTAACTTTGATTCAGCATTGACAAAGGGCACTAACTGGTAGATTCTCTTATCTTTAAGATTAATTTGACACCATACATAAGCATCTACAGTATTTACATCAGAATTGTAATTTATTACATATTTTTCCTGACGCAGATCACTTATCATTCCTCCATTTCTAGCTACATATCCTAAGTAAGCATCTGAAAAATTAGTCCAATTTAATTGAAATGATTTGAAGTAAAGATTATTATCCAAGGTAAATTATGATTTTGATCTATATCATAGAATTGCTGTACTGCTTTATGAATAAACCTTCTTATTTTGGATACTGATGTAGTCCAGTGGAACATTTTAGTTATATCATTTGCTAAAATAAGTGGATTTTTGACTTCACAATAAAA
>CAZJKY010000021.1:0-1780 GCA_964546915.1 uncultured Gammaproteobacteria bacterium
CTTTTAGGGGTAGCCTATATCATCAGCTATTTTAGTATTAAAAATGTTTTTTTAACCGAAAGTCCAAGATTTAATCCTTTTTTTGCTCAAAATATGATGGCAAAAGTGAATAATTTTTGGACAAAGACAACAAGTTTCATCGCTTTTAAGAACATTTTTCCTATAAATAATAATAATCTTTCTAATAACTATCCAACCCAAGCGCCATCTTCATCTCAAACAGTCGCTTCCAGTCTAAATAACCTTCCGAAAGATGTGATTGACGCTTTAAACGCTCCATTGACCAAAGTTTCCCAAGGAGTTTATGCCGGAGAGAAAAATGACATTAAAATTTATGAAATAAGAACAGGTGAAATTGAATATCTTGAATACGCTTTTAATGTCAATGGCAAAGAAATAAAAATTAAAGTTCCTAAAGATCAACAGCCGCCGTCACAAGAGGTGGTGGAGTCTTTATATAGATAAAAAAAGGCACCAACCCGCCGCCGAAGGAGATTTATGAATAAAACTGGAAGGTAGAAGATAGGTGTGGAAGCTGGTTAAGAAGATGGAAGGTGGAGGATAGAAATAAATAAAAATTTGGATATAGGAGACTAGGAAATTATGAAAGTCTTGAGTTTAAGGCAAAGACAGTTGTTGGCGGAGTTTTTAAGCCAGTTAGGCGTAGGATTAATTTTAGTCGGAGGAATCGGCGCTTTTCTTGATTACAAACTTTCCTTTGAGCAGAAAATAATTCAATTTATTTTTTATTCAATTTTCGGTATACTGTTTTTAGTTATTAGTTTGATAATATTGCGAAAATGATTACTGATAGTCAATTAGTTAGTCTGATGTTTTTCTTTTTTGCTTTGATTCTTGGGTATTCTGTCTATTTTTTAGTGATTAAAAAAAGATAATATGACTCAAACAATTTATTATATTATTTTAGGAGGAGTGATGTTTTTTGCTATTTTACTTTTAATTTTGGTTTTGCGGGAAAAATAATATGTACATCGGACCATTTTATTTCGACACAAAAGAGATTTTTCTAATATTGGCCGCAGTATTGCTTGGGTTAGCCTGGGCGCTGGGCTGGCCTTTGTGGTGGTTTGACAAGCGGGCGCTGTTGACTTTAGTTATTTTAATGCTTTTTACCAAAGGCCTGCTGCCGTCAATTCACAACGAAGCGTTTTTTATCTTAGGAATTGTGACAATATTTATGTCTTTATATTTGCCGATCTTTCAGGTAGTATTATTCTATTTCTTGAGTTTTCTGATGTTTCGGCTTTTAAAAGTTATATAGTCTTGACAGTGGTTGGTGAAAATGATTTAATATTAATTAAGAAAATAATATGAGAAAAATAATTGTTTTTTTACTATTAATAATAGCATTTTATAGTCCATTAATATTTAATCAAGTAACAGAAGCATTCACAGGAGGACACAATTGTTATATTAGTGGAACTGTTGAAGGATATAATTGTGATTTTGGTGAGTGCGGAGGAGGCGGTTGCTCAGCTACACAAAGACCTGTAAGTAGCTGTGATCCTACGAAAACAACATGTGCTTGTTGTGCTTCAACTTCAGGATGTGAAACTTTTCAAGGTTGTGTAGCTCCAACCGCGACTCCGGTGCCGTGTACCCCGCAGAATGGGGGTTGGAGTGGTTGGAGTGCGTGTTCTGTGACGTGTGGTACAGGAACACAGACCAGGAGTTGTACAAATCCTGCACCAGATTGTGGTGGAAGCGGCTGTAGTGGTTCTAGTAGTCAAGGATGTAACACTCAAGCTTGTCCAACCGC
>CAZJKY010000021.1:1880-8746 GCA_964546915.1 uncultured Gammaproteobacteria bacterium
GTAACTTTTACCTCAAAAACTGATAGCAGCTATACTGTTACCAATTCCGAATCTTCTGTTAGTAAAGTAAATGCCGATTATAGCATTGTTACCGTCTCTCTTTCCAATGCTACTTTTAATGTCAATGGTGGTGGGGGAAGTCCAACCAGCACGCCCACGCCAACGGTAACTCCAGGCGGACCGACCTTGACGCCAGTGCCAACAGGAACGGTCAGTCTTAATCTAAAGTTGAAGTTTCAGGGAATTACAAAAAAACCGGTGACTGATGCCCTAAACAAACTTAATATTAAAGTCAAGTTATATAATGTAACGACCGGGCTGGAAACTGATTATAAAACCGCTGAATTTATTGCTGATGATAAAGGAATCTGGTCGGGCAGTACTGGTTTTAATGTTGATGTAAACGCTAAATATATTTTATATGTTAAAGGCCCCTATCAAATCCAGAAAAAAATCTGTGATGTGCCGCCAACCGAGACAGCCGGAGGGACTTACCGCTGCGTCAAAGGCAACATCACCTTAAAAAATGGGAGTAACGATCTTGATCTTTCTGGAGTTGTTTTACTAGCAGGCGATCTTCCGGATCAAGATGGAAGTATTACCGCTTATGATACATCTCTTATTTACAACAATCTCGGGAAAGATAATGACAAATGCGATGTTAATCGCGATGGAAAGTGTGATACTCAAGACTATTCGTTGGTGATAGCGGCTTTATCAGTTAAGAATGACGAACTTTAAATATGGATAATACTCAAGGAAAAAATAAAATTTTTGTTTATCTTTTAGTGATTTTCTTTGCCATTTTTATCGGCACAGGGATTTTTTTAGTGGCCAATAACAAAAAAACTACTATCAATGAGCAGGCCGCCTCAACCTCGATTATCCCAACCACCGAACCAACCCAGGGGTCTTTAAATTTAAAAATAGAAAATGAGGAAATTTCTTTATCTACAGATAAAGAACTAAAAATTGATCTAATTGCCGACTCTAATGAAAAAAATATTATTGGTTATGATCTGGTTTTGTCCTATGATCCTTTAGCCTTTGATTTTGTTAAAGCGACGTCGGATTTAGCCGATTTTAAAATCTACTCTTATAAAAGAGATGGTTACTTAAGTTTTTTAGCGACCAAAACTCTTCAAAGCCAAACGTCATCGGTTTTTACCCAGACAAAAATCGCCAGTTTAGTTTTTAAACCGATAAAAGCCGGTAAGTTTAGCTTTTCTTTAAAACCATTAATGGGTAAAGACAAAACCGATCTGGTGACCGATAAAACCGAAGTTCTTAATCCTAAGCTAAATGAGTTAGAGATTGAAGTTCTTTGAAAAAATGAATGAAAAAAATTTTACAAACTCTTTTACTGCTATTGGTTTTTTTTCTTAGTTCTCCTTTATTATTTAACCCGGCCCGGGCAGGTTTTTTTAAGTTTGATAAAACGACGGTTTCGGTTTCCAACGGCGGAACTTTTCAGATTGCGGTAACGGTTGATCCGGGCAGCGATGCCTTAAATTCGGTTGACGCTTATGTGACTTTTGACGCATTGGTTTTAAAAGCAACGGCAGTAACGGCCGGCAGTCTTTTTCCGACGGTCTCCCATGACGAATCAACAACTGGTAAAGTCTACATTGCCGGGATGGTTAATGATCCGGCCTCGTCAATCTCAACAACCGGAACATTGGCGACGATTACTTTTCAAGGATTAAAAGATGGATCCGCCACTTTAGCTTTTGATTGCAACACTTCAAAAATTATCAAGAATGATATTAATGCGTCAAATGTTTTGGTTTGTTCGCAAAATAATAGCGCTGTGGTGACAGTTGGAAGCGGCGGCGGATCAAGTTCTCCGCCATCAGAACTACCACAGAGTGGGGTTTTTGATAATGTGGTAAAATTAGTCATACCAGGAATGATATTATTATTGATGGGAGGAATATTAAGGTTTGTATTATGAATAATCCTAAGTTAACAAAAATTGCCGCGATTATTGTTGGCATATTTGTTTTTATTGGACTGGTGTTTTTGTATTTTAGTGTGTTTGGCACCAGAGCGGCTGATTTTGAACCGCGCGATGTGGTCGTTTCTAACATTGAAAAAAATTCTGTTAGAACAACTTGGGCGACCGGAGTTGATACTCAGGGAGTGGTTGAGTATGGGACAACGCCAACGGCCTTGAATTTTTTCGCACCGGAAGCCACTAAAGATAAGACTCATACTTTAGATCTGACTCTTCTTTCCCCCAATACCACTTATTATTTTGGTATTAGAGTTGGTGATAAAAAATATGATAATGGCGGTGTGCCTTGGACTTTTACTACCAAAGGAGCAGAAAGTTCGGTGGCTGCTCCAACAATTGCGCCGACTCAACCCTTCGACTCCGCTCAGGGTAAACCAACGCCGTTTCAACGGCTTGAAATCCCTGATGGGACTAACTGTACGGAAACTGATTGTACCAAGATAAAAGAAAAATTAGGTAAAGGTTGTTCGACCCAAGACTACTTTCTTTGCTTAAAGAAGCTCACTCCAACTCCATCTCCTTAAATAATTCCTCCTTTAGGAAAGCTTATTAATAGGTTAGTAATGAAACCAACAATCGGTTGGAGAATACTAGTTAACATTGATCTGCCTCCAATAGGAAAAATTAACAAAATCAAAAAGATCATTCCGTATTTTTGCAGTTGATTCCATTCGTGAGCTTTTTCTTCCGGCAAAATTCCCTCAACGATTTTAAATCCGTCAAGAGGATGGATTGGTAAAAGATTAAAAACCCCCAAAACAATATTCATTTTTATCATCGGAATAAAAATCAAACTTCCTATAATAATTAAAAAATTAAGTTGTGAAAATATAAACAGTTTTATTAATAAAGAAAGTATGATAGCCAAAATAAAATTTGAAGATGGACCGGCTAAAGAGATAATGGCGGCATCTTTTCTTGGGCTTTTTAAGTTGTAAGGATCAAACTCAACTGGTTTACCCCAGCCAAAGCCAAAAAAAAGTAAAAACAGCATACCGATCTTATCAATATGAACCAAAGGATTAAGTTTTAGTCTGCCCTGAAGCCTGGGAGTTGGGTCGCCTAGATAATCAGCCGCCAACGCATGGGAGAATTCGTGAATAGATATTGCAGTAAGAATAGATATTAAGTAGATAATAAATAAAATAGGGTTGGTAAACAGGTAATTTAACATATTTCGTTATATCAAATATCAAAAATCAAATAGCAAATATTCATATTAAATATCAAATATGTTCTGAAAATATTTAATTTTTGATATGTATATTTAATTCTTTATATTTTATATTTGATATAAAAATGGTTGATAAATAAATTTATCTATGTTATCATAATAAATCTCTAATTAAAAGTCAGCTATTAAATTAAATTATGGTCTCATGCTATCATTGCGGAAAATCTTTATTATACGGTCGTTCTCATACTCATCATCGGGGCGTGGCCGGAGGAAGGTGGAAGAAACGAGCGCCGAAAACCCAAAGAATCTTTAAGGCAAATCTGGTGCGCTTGAGCATTATTGAAAAAGGATTAACCAAAAGAATTAGACTTTGTACTAAATGTTTAAAAAGAGTGAAAAAAGATATGAAGGACGGGAAAAAACCATTTATTCAGTTGAAATCAGTTAAAACAGTCTCGTCCCGCCTCGGCGGGACTAAGTCGGTTAAATAAGTAAAAAACAAATTAAACGAAACGACAGATTGAATAGATTAAACTGATTTTAAAAAGCTCGTCATTCTCTTCTTTATACAATTGTTTTTTCTGTTCTACTGCTCTTTGCGTAAAAACTATTCCATTAAGATGGTCAATCTCATGCTGAATTACAGTGGCTTCAAAACCGGAAAACCATTTTAAATATTTTTTCCCAGTAAGATCTTGATAATGTAAAAAAATTCTTTCGGCTCGATTAACCGGACCCCAGATCCGGGGAATAGATAGACAGCCTTCGAGTTTGACTCGTTTTTTATAAGGACGGACCTTTTTATGGTTGGTCTTAAAAAGGTCCGTCCTTGATATAATCTTCGGATTTATGAATACTTTTGTTTTTGCTTTTTCTGACGGTTTGATGATGAAAAGGGACAGATTTTCTCCGACTTGATTGGCGGCTAAGCCGACGCCGGGCGGGTCGATTTGAGCCACCAAAATTTTTTCCATTTCCAAGATTAGTTTTTTTATTTTTTCGTCAATTTTTTCAACTATTTTTGTTGGCTTCAAAAGAGTCTTCGATGGCACAGTGACGATTTTTAACATAAAGATATTATATAATATCGTTACAGAACCCGTTAACTTGTTAACGCGTTAACGGGTTAACGAGTTATGAAACTGTCTCTTTGTATTGCCACTTTTAATGAGGAAAAAAATATCCATTATCCTTTAGATTCGGCCTTAGATATCGTTGACGAAGTAATTATTGTTGATGGCGGGTCAACTGATAAAACTGTTGAGATTGCCAAGTCTTACGGAAAAAAAGTAAGAATAATTTCTTCGGATAATCCGAAAATGTTTCATAAGAACAAACAAAAAGCGATTGAGTCAGCAAAAGGGGAATGGATTTTACAATTGGATGCGGATGAAAGCCTAAGCGAAGAACTTAAAAAAGAAATTGCTACATTGCTTCATGGTTTCATTGATAAGAAAACAATGAAACAATCGAACAATGAAACAATAATTGATCCTGTGGCGTATTGGTTGCCCCGAAAAAACTTCTTTTTAACTCGTTTTCTTATGAAAGGCGGCCAGTATCCGGATTACACTATTCGTCTATATCGTAATGGTTATGCTAGGTTTCCATGTAAAGACGTACATGAGAACGTAGAAATAAAAGAAGAAGTCGGATATTTAAAAAATCCCATTCTTCATTACGCTGATCCGGATTTTTCTCGATACCTCATGCGTTGGGACCGTTATACAACTCTGGAAGTTGAACGAATGTCTAAAGACGTTAAACTCAATTTTTTTAGCTATTTTTTTTGGAAACCAAAAGTGACTTTTTTTATGATGTATTTTCGTCACAAAGGTTTTATGGATGGTTTCCCGGGGTTTGTATTTGCTCTGTTTTCTTCAATAAGGTTTTGGGTAATATATGTGAAATGGTGGCAAAAGAAATATAAAATTATGCGTTGATTTTGAACTCCACCACCTCTCCATCCTTCATTTCATAATCGCGTCCGACCGTTTGTACCAACCCTTGTTCGCGGGCAGTTGTCCAACCGCCGGCGTCAACAAACTTATGATAAGGGATGACATCGGCTTTGATAAACTTTTTTTCAAAATCCGTGTGAATTGTTCCGGCGGCTTGAGGAGCGAGTGTGCCTTTTTTGATAGTCCAGGCTCTTACCTTCAAAGACTCAGTTGTTAAAAAGGAAATGAGGCCCAATGTTTTATAAGACAGTTTGATTAACCGATTTAATCCGGATTCTTCCAACCCATATTGTTTCAAATATTCTTTTTGGTCGGATTCTGAAAGGATAACAATATCACTTTCTAACTTTGCGTTTAAATAAAGATAATTATCAACAATATAACCAGATAACAATTTAACAATTTCTTCTATCTTTTTTTTAGTTTCTTCGGGATTTTGCAGTTGGGTTTCCGAAACGTTGAAAACATAGATTACTGGCTTTAAGGTTAAAAGATTTAAAGGTTTTAAAGATAATAACTCTTCTTCATCTAAGGTTTGTTGGCGGACGGGAATACCTTTGTTCAACTGTTCTTTGACTTTCCGTACAACCGCGTAGGTTGTATAGGCTTCTTTTGGAGCGTTTCCTTTTGGTGGTTTTTGTTTTTCCAAAGTGGAAAGGTCAGCCAGCATTAGTTCGGACTCAATGGTTTGAATGTCATCAATTGGGTTGATTTTATCGGAGACGTGAACGACATTTGAGTCTTCAAAAATGCGAACCACATGAACAATTGCTTCTACCTCGCGGATATAAGAAAGAAATTTATTACCAAGTCCTTCGCCTTTAGAGGCGCCACGAACTAAACCAGCAATATCGTAAAACTCAACGACGGCCGGTACAATCTTAGTTGTGTTAACAATTTTAGCCAAAACAGAAAGTCTTTCATCCGGCACTTCAATTATTCCCACATTCGGCTCAATCGTGCAGAAAGGATAGTTCGCCACATTAGCTACTTGTTTTTTTAATAGAGCGTTAAATAGGGTTGATTTTCCGACGTTTGGTAGTCCGACGATACCGATTGAGAGTTTCATAAGAGTATATTATACACCACACCTCTATCGCAAAAATTATCCTTTCTTAACAATCTAAAACACCCTCTTTGTAGGTTATAAGCGATTGACATAAAAATTTTGTTTTTATATCTTATTTTCCAACATGCGTGAAAATTTCTTCTACCGGCGATTAGGAGAAATCATTTTTCAGATTAGGGAAAAAAAGAAACTCACTCAAGAGCAGCTGGCGTTTCTTTGTGATATAGATCGAAGTTATTTGTCTAAAATTGAAAAAGGAAGAACTAATCCTTCGGTGAAAATTCTTAATAAAATCTGCCGTGTTTTTAAAATGAAGATTTGTAATCTACTGAAAGGGTTATAACCTACATGGTATATGGAAAGATTTATTTTGTCATAACTGTCTAAAATATATATTTTGTAGGTTATAACCAACTGTTTTTTGGTTTTGATTCCAATATGATTGCTGAATGACGCGAGGAAATCATTATTACAAAAGATTGGGGGAAAGCATTATTACTCATCGAAAAAAACTGAAACTGTCTCAACAGCAAGTGGCCACCCTTTCCGATGTTGACCGCAGTTATTTAGCTGAAGTTGAAGAAGGCAAAGCCAATCCATCGATCAGATTTCTTCACAAAAAAACCAAACACACCCAACACA
>CAZJKY010000022.1:0-3278 GCA_964546915.1 uncultured Gammaproteobacteria bacterium
AAAATATTCCAAATTTAACTAAATTCAATCAATATAACTATTCAGCTGCTTATACAGTTTGTAAAGAATTAGGTTTATCTGACGAGATTATTTTAAAAACAATGAAGACGTTTCAGTTGCCAAAAGGAAGACTGGATCTGGTTTATGATAAAGATTTTAAAATAATTATAGACTTTGCTCATACGCCTAATGCTTTATTGCAACTGCTTCCGGAGATTAGAAAAAAATATTTGAAGAAAAATGGCCGGTTAATCCATGTTTTTGGCTCAGCCGGACTGCGGGATTTTACCAAAAGACCTTTGATGGGTGAAGCAAGCAATCAATTTTCCGACAAAATTATTCTTACAGAAGAAGATTACCGGACAGAGAATTTGAGAAAAATCTGTCAACAAATTGCCTCAGGAATAAAGAATAAAAATTATCAGATTATTCTTGACCGTCAACAAGCAATTAATCAGGCAATTAAGATTGCTAAAGCAAATGACGTTGTTATTATCACCGGTAAGGCTCATGAAAAGAGTTTATGCCGGGGAAAGACGGAGTATCAGTGGGACGAATATGAGGCAGTTGAGAAGGCACTAAAAATATGATTAGTTACGATTCTAATCTCAAAATCTTTTTCTCTTCTTTAATCAACGATGAGAGATTTTTTGGCGGTTTTGGAACTCGATATCTTGGCGACGGTCGTCGTATAGATAATATATTTAATTTTTTTAATAATAATGGCATTTCTTATAAAAAAATCGTGATTCCGGAACAGATTCATTCAACTAATGTGTCAGTCTTTAATTCGAGTTTGGTTGATAATATAGAAAAAATTTCAGAAACAGACGGTGTTATTACCAAAGATGTGAATTCGGTTTTAACGGTGATTACAGCTGATTGTTTGCCAATCATGTTTGTTGAAAAACAATACGGGATTATTGGAATTTCCCACCAAGGTTGGAGGGGAAGTGTCAAGAGACTCGGGCAAAAAATGATTAAAAAAATTATTGAAATGGGTGGAAAAAAAGAAGAGATATTTGTGGCGATTGGGCCTTCGATTGGTGAGTGTTGTTATGATATTGATGATGATCGTTATTATCAATTTGTTGAAGAATTTGACGGCTATTCGGAGAAGATTTTTCATCGCCGTCAAGGCAAACTCCATCTTAATTTGTCACGATTAAATTATTTACAACTAAAAGAAATCGGAATTCCAGAAAAAAACATTGATCATTTCCCCTTTTGCACCCGCTGCGATAAAAAACGTTTTTTTTCCTTCAGGCGCGATAAAAAAGAGGATTATGGAGAGATGTTAAGCTTCATTGTTAAGAATTAACAAAATTGTTTCATTGCTTCATTGCTACATGGTTTAACAATGTAACAATGAAACCATATAACAATTATATTGCTGGTGTATAATTTACTCTTAGAATGTTAAATCAAGCTAAAAATATATTTTTTCTGGGAATAAAAGGGGTGGCGATGGCCAATTTGGCGGTAGTTTTGAAAAAGACGGGCAAGAACGTTAGTGGCTGCGATTTAGAAGAAGAGTTTATCACTGACAAGCTTCTTAAAGATAATAAAATTAACTGGCAGATTGGATTTGATTCAGACAAACTTCCTAAACAAACTGACTTGATTGTTTATTCAGCTGCTCATGGAGGAACAAATAACCTACTAATTATTGAGGCAAAAAAAAGAAAGATCAATTTAATTTCTCAAGCACAGTTACTTAGTGAGTTAATGGACCAGTTTAAAAATAAAATCGCCGTTTGTGGGTGTCATGGAAAAACCACCACTTCGTCTTTATTAGTTTATGCTTTAAATAAATTAAAAGAAAAACCCAGTTATATTGTTGGCGTGCCGTTTTTTACCAGCTACCAAGGAGGAGATTTTCAGGGAAAAAAATATTTTGTTGTTGAAGCTGATGAGTACGGAGTCAACCCACCTCAAGATTTAACACCAAAATTTCAACTTTTAAATCCAAACTATATTATTGCTACCAATATTGATTTTGATCACCCGGATGTTTACAAAAATATCGAAGAAACAAAAAAAGCCTTTAAAAAATTCTTCAATAGACTATACAACTCGAGTGCGGCCGCATCAGAGTTGTTATTAACGAGACTAATTTTATGCACGGATGATAAGAATCTAATGGAGGTGGCTAAAAGTTTACCGAGAAAAAGCTATTTGACTTATGGATTTGGTAAAAAGGCAGACTATCAAATTACCAATTGGAAGATAGATGAAGAAGGGTCATCATTTATGATTAATAATTTTTTATATAAAATTTCACTATTTGGCGAGAAAAATATTTCCAACGCGGCCGTTGTGGTTTCTTTTTTACTTTATCTGGGATTTCCAAAAGAAAAAATTCAACAAGCTGTTAAAGATTTTTCCGGCGCGGAAAGACGGTTTGAAAAAATCTATTTTGAAAATAATATTTATTTGTTCGATGACTATGCTCATCATCCAGCTGAAATAGCGGCAACAATTAATGCGGCTAAAAGTAGATTTAAAAACAGAAGAATATTAGTGATCTTCCAACCTCATACTTTTTCCCGGACGGCCTTTTTACTGAAAGAATTTAGTGAAAGTTTATCGCTGGCTGATATCGGCTTAATTCTTCCGATTTTTGCATCCGCGAGAGAAAGTGCAAAAGACTTCAAGGTTTCGTCAAAGGATATTGTTGATAAAATTAAAGACAGTCTTAAAGAAGACAGTCTTAATAAAGACTGTCTTTATATAGGATCAAATGTACAGTTGATTAATCAATTGTACAAAGTAATTAAGAGTGGAGATGTAATTTTTACGATGGGAGCAGGGGATGTCTATAAACTTAAAAATCAAATCATAAAAGTTATAGATCAAATATCAAATATCAAAAATCAAAAATACATATCAAATATTAAAAATTTTAAGATTGAGAAAAACAAAGATTTAATTCAATTTAATACTTTAAAAACAAATTCAGTTGCAGAATATTTTGTTGAGGCGAAGACAAGAGAGGATTTGATTGAAGGTAAAAAATTTGCTTTGAAAAACGAGTTATCCTTATTTATTTTGGCAGGTGGTTCAAACTTGGCGATTGTTAAGGAGAAAATTGAGGGATTAGTTGTCAAGAATAATTATTTGAAATTAGAAGTAATAAAAGAAACGAGCGATTATGTTAATTTATTAGTTTCTTCAGGTTATCCTGTTTCAAAATTAGTCTCAGAAACCGTCGAAAAAGGTTATGAAGGCTTTGAGTATCATAAGGGACTGCCGGGTACAGTTGGCGGAGCGATTTA
>CAZJKY010000022.1:3378-6449 GCA_964546915.1 uncultured Gammaproteobacteria bacterium
TTTGCTTATGATTATAGTATTTTACAAAAGACTAAAGAAATTCTTCTGGAAGCGGTTTTCCGATTAAAAAAATCTAACCCTGAAATTCTAAAAAAAAGATCAATGTTAGCTTTTGAATACAGAAAGAAAACGCAACCAATGGGGGTAAAAACTTCCGGCTGTTTTTTTAAAAATGTTCGCGGAAAGTCAGCTGGGCAGATGATTGATCAGGTAGGATTAAAAGGTTTTGCCGTCGGTGATTTTTTTGTTTCTCCAATTCACGCTAACTTTATTATTAATCGCGGTAACGGGAAAAGCAAAGATCTATTAAAATTAGTTAAAATTATTAAAGACAAGGTGAAAGAAAAATTTGGAGTAGGATTAAAGGAGGAAGTTATTATTATTTAAGATCAAAGATCAAAAATCAAAGTGCAAAAACAAGTTTAAAGTTTAAAACTTTTAGATTTGAACTTGGCTTTGATATTTAAAATTTGAGTTTTGAATTTTTTTTATGTCCGATTCTTATTTTATAAAAGGTGGTAAGCCATTAAAAGGAGAAATAGTTTTGTCCGGCGCTAAAAACGTGGCTTTGAAAACCATTATTGCCGCTTTGATGTTTAAAGACGATGTTATTTTGAAAAATATTCCAAAAATTAACGATGTTTTGGATTTAATTGAATTAATAAAATCTCTTGGTGCAAAAGCGGAGTTTAAAGAAAAAAATACTTTAATAATAAATAGTAATAACTTAAAAAATAATCGAGTCGATTTACAATATGGCTCTAAAATAAGAGTATCCTTTATGTTGTTTGCTCCATTGCTTTATCGTTTTAGCGAATGTTTTGTTCCTAATCCAGGCGGATGTCGAATCGGCGCCAGACCAATTGATCGAATTATTAATGGTTTAATTACTTTAGGAATTAAAGTAGATTATGATTCAGAGACCGGTTATTATCAGGCAAAAATTATTGATAAACCTAAAGGAAAATATCGTTTTGAAAAACCCAGTCATACGGGCACAGAGCTTTTAATGCTTATTGGGTTAATGACTGATGACAAAATAGAAATTGATAATATTGCCAATGAACCAGAAATAGATGACCTTATTTTATATTTAACTTCCGCTGGGGCAAATATACAGGAGGAGGGAAACAAGATTATTATCAGTAAAAGTCCGGAATTAAAACAGAAAGAACCTTTTTTCATAATGCCAGATCGTAACGAGTTAGTTACTTATGCAACGTTGGCAGTCGCCAGTCAGGGAAACGTTATTATTGGTCCAATTAAGGAAGATTTAATTACTTCATTTTTAGAAATTATGAGAAAAGCCGGAGCTGGTGTAGAAAAAATCGCGAAAGATAAATTCAGATTTTTTTATCAGGGAAAGATTAAACCGGTTGATATTGAAACTTCACCTCATCCGGGATTTATGACTGATTGGCAGCCAAGCTGGGCGATCCTAATGTTGGCGGCTAAAGGTGAATCAGTCATTCATGAAAGGGTTTTTGAGAACCGTTTTTCTTATGTTGAGGAACTGAGAAAATTGGGAGCAAAAATTGATTTTACTGATACAAAAGTAGAAAATCCGGAAAATTTTTACCATTTTAACTATGAGAAAGATAAAAAATATCAACAGACAATCCAAATTCAGGGCGGAAACGAACTTCATAATGCTATTTTGAATATTTCTGATTTGCGTGCTGGGGCCGCTTTAGCCTGCGCGGCTTTGCTCGCCAGTGGTGAAACAGTTGTCAATGGCGCCTCAATTTTAGAACGAGGGTATGAAGATTTTGTGGAGAAAATAAAAAAGTTGGGGGGAGAGATAAAAAAAATTTAATTTGATAAAATAAACCTATGAGAAAGATAAAGAACATATTGCTTTTGGCTGGAGGGGACAGTACGAGGTTTTGGCCGTTGGAGAATAAAAATTTTTTCAGTTTTTTAGGTAAACCATTAATCCTTTTTCAGATAGAGGAACTATTAAAGTATGGCGAGCTGGTGACAATTGTGGCTAATAAAATCAATGCGGCGGCGATTAAGAGATTAATAGATAATGACAATATTAAGTCGGTCCAGATTTTAATTCAAAAAGAGGATTATCCGGGGATGGCAGGCGCGGTTTTTTCTTCAAAAAATCATATTAAAGGTGAAGTTTTGATCGTTAACGGAAGCGATTTGATAGATTATTCTGTGATAGCTAAATTAAATTTACTGATTGATAAAGAAAATAAATTAATTCTAATGGGTAAAAAATTCAATGAATATTTTCCCGGCGGCTATTTTAAATTTGACGATAAAAAAAAGATTATTGAAGTAGTAGAAAAACCAACAAAAGATAGATTACCTTCCTCAATTGTTAAATTAGTCTTTGATTATTTTGCCGATATTAATTTTTTGTTAAATTATTTTTCCCAGATAAAAACAAAGAACGATGACCTTTATGAATTAGCTATTAATAAATTATTATCTGACGATTTAAAACAATCATATTTTCTTTATCATTCATATTGGTATGTTTTAAAATATCCTTGGCATATCTTAACAATGATGAAAAAATTCTTACTAACAATAAAAGAAAGTAAGATTTCTTCAACCGCAATAGTCTCTAAAAAAGCCATCATAGTTGGTCAGGTTGTCATTGGTGATAATGTCAAAATCGGTGATTTTTGTAAAATCGTGGGGCCAACTTTTATCGATGATAATAGCGTGATTGGTGATTATTCCATGATTAGGGAAAGCCAGATCGGTCAGGATTGTTTAGTTGGCTCATATACCGAAGTGGCTCGATCATATATTGGCAACAATGTTTTTTTACATCGTAATTATATTGGCGATTCTGTTTTAGACAATGACGTGATGTTTGGCGCTCAGGCAGTAACGGGAAACTTGAGATTTAACGGAGAAAAGATTTTTTCTTTGGTCAATGAGGAAAAAGTAGATACTAATATGAATAAATTAGGAACTGTCGTCGGAAAACTTTCTAAAGTGGGTATTAATGCGACGATCTTGCCCGGAGTGAAAATTGGCAAAGAAACCTGGATTGGGCCAGGAGAAATAGTAAAATATGATGTTGATGATAAAACTTATTTAGC
>CAZJKY010000022.1:6549-8329 GCA_964546915.1 uncultured Gammaproteobacteria bacterium
TATGAAAAAAGTAACTGTAATTGGCGGAGGAACAGGAACCTTTGTAGTTCTGTCAGGACTAAAAAACTATCCATTAAATTTGTCAGTCGTGGTTTCGATGATGGATTCAGGAGGATCAACCGGTCGATTACGTGATCAACTAGGAATTTTACCGCCCGGTGATTTGAGACAATGTTTAGTGGCTTTATCAGACGCTCCGTTATTATGGAGAAAACTGTTTCTTTATCGTTTTGAAAAAGGCGATCTGGAAGGGCATAATTTTGGCAATATTTTTTTGGCGGCTTTAGAAAAAGTCAGTAATTCCTATGATGAGGCAATTGAAACAGTTTCTTATGTTTTAAAGACTAAAGGCAAAGTTATTCCTGTTACTTATGATAAATTGCATCTGGTAGCTAAATATGAAAATGGTAATAAAGTAATCGGTGAGGGTTTGATTGATGAAAATCATACGGAAAAATCGCGGATAAGGAAAGCCTACTTAGAACCTCAAGGAAAGGCTAATCCTAAGGCGATAAAAAGTATTGAAGACTCTGATTTTATTGTTATTGGACCAGGTGATTTATATACTAGTATTATTCCCGTACTTTTGGTTAATGGAATTAAAAAAGCAATAAAAAAAAGCCAAGCAAAGATTGTTTATATTATGAATTTGATGACTAAATCCGGTCAAACCACTAATTATAAAGCCAGCGATCATCTTAAAGACTTGGGTCTTTATTTGGAACGCCAGCCTGATTATATTTTAATTAATAATGGTGATATTTCTTCTGACATTTTGGCAAGTTATCAGCGTTATAATGAAACTAAAGTTGAAAATGATTTAAATAAAAACGGTTACCAAATAGTTGAAAAAGATTTAATAGATGACAAAAAAATTGAAAAAAATACAGCAGATGTTTTATATCGAAGTATTTTACGTCATGATTCGGAAAAAGTCGCTGAAACCTTAGTTAGCATTTTCAATAAGGTCCGACCCTAAAGGGACGGACCTTGATATATATGCTTAAAAAGCACACGATTTCTTTTAAAAATGCCTTTAATGGTTTAGTTTGGTCTTTGGTAAATCAACCAAATTACCGAATTCATTTATCTTTATCTTTATTAGCGTTAGTTTTGGGTTTTTGGCTGAAAATTTCTTATGCTGAATTTTTAATGATTATTTTTTTAATTACGGTTGGCTTAGTAATCGAAACTATCAATACCGCTATTGAGGCGACGACCGACGCTATTGATACAAAAATAAGAGAAGATATCAGAATCAGCAAGGATGTCTCAGCCGCAGCGATGTTAATTTACGCTATTGGCGCAACAATAATTGCATTAATAATATTTGTTCCAAAAATATTGATTTAATTATTTTTAATTTTTGATATTTGATATTTAATATTTCTTAATATGTCAACATATTTGTTTGCAGTATTTTCTTCTTTTCTTTTAAATTTTATTTTGATTGTTCCTTTTATTAACTTTCTTTATCAGCTGAAGTTTCAACGTCAAGAACAAAAGACCAAAGATTTTTTAAATCATCCCACTCCAATTTTTGACCGGTTTAATAAAGATAAAATTGGAACACCAGTGGGCGGAGGGATTCTTGTTCTTTTAACAACAGTTTTCGTTTTCTTCTTTTTTATTTTTATGTACTCGATTTTTAAAAAGAATATTTTTAGCAACTATCCATCTGCCTCGTCGGAAATAATAATTATTATCTTTCCTTTTCTGTCATTTGGAATTTTGGGGTTTTTGGACGATTTTAAAAACAAACCCAAACACACCCAACACA
>CAZJKY010000023.1:0-8107 GCA_964546915.1 uncultured Gammaproteobacteria bacterium
GCGGTATCGAGCGACTCGATCACCCTTGGCAAAAAGAATTAAATAAATTTATTGAATTAACCAAAGATGATAAATGCTTCATTTTTACCGGTTTTATTACTGACTCAGAGCTATTCAAATTATATGAACAAGCTTCTGTAAATTTACTACTCTCAAGCACTGAAGGATTTGGTTTTTCATACCTCGAAGCCGCAAATTTTTCCTGCCCTTCTTTACTTTCCGATATTCCGGTTTTAAGAGAAATTTCTAATAGTCAAGCCTTGTTCGCCGACCCAAAAAA
Source organism: uncultured Gammaproteobacteria bacterium (assembly GCA_964546915.1). GTDB lineage: Bacteria > Patescibacteriota > Microgenomatia > UBA1406 > GWC2-37-13 > GWC2-37-13. The sequence goes on from CAZJKY010000023.1 coordinate 281, forward strand.
TCCCCATGATATCGCTGATAAAATCAATGAAATATAGTTTGATAAAACCCTAAGAAATAAAATCGGAACGGATGCCAAAAAAAGATCAGAATTTTTTTCTACAGAGAAATTTAAGAAAGAATTTACAAGGTCAGTCCTTAAAAGGACTGACCTTAAATAACATCCTCGCATTCTCCGTCGTTGTATCAATTAATTGATTAATTGATACATTCTTTAATTTCGCCACAAATTCCGCAATTAAAACAATATTTTTTGGCTCATTATATCTTGTCCACGATCGTGATCCAGATAATTCTGGAATTAATAACGGAGAGTCTGTTTCCAAAACCAGCATATTTAAAGGAACTTTCTTGATAAATTCTTGTTTACTCTGAGCGAAGCCGAAGAGCTTTTCTTTCCAGTACGTCACGTCACCGTCAACACCGATAAACATTTTATGTTCGATGGCAAAATCCAATAAATCTTGGTCTGGTTCACAGCAATGAAAAACAGAAGAATACGTAGGGAGTAGTTCGTAGTGCGTAGCAAGAATGTTAAGAATATCTTTCTTGGCTTTACGGTTATGAATAATTAAAGCTTTTTTATATTGGTGAGCCAACTTAATCTGCTCTATAAAAAATTCTTTCTGTAAATCTATAAACTCTTGATTAACTTTATAATTTTCATGTTTTGTTTTCTGATAATAATGCCTGTCAACTCCAACTTCACCGACTGCTACAACTTTATTATTTTTTAATAATTTTTTTATCTCTTTTAAATCATTTTTGATATTTAATATGTATTTTTGATCTTTGATTTTTGATATTTGATATTGATAAATATGATGTGGGTGAATCCCTACTGCCGCATAAATTCCTTCATATTTTTCCGCAATCTCAATCGCCTTTTTTGACGTCTCAACATCAGTGCCAGGGATAATAATATTATTAACCCCGGCTTTTCTCGCCCGATCAATTACGTCTTCTAAATTATTATCAAACGCCTGAAAATTAAGATGGCAATGAGTATCAAAAAGCATAGATTAAAAATCAAAACTAAAAGATCAAAACCTAGTTTAAAGTTTAAAACTTTTAACTTTGCATTTGTCTTTGATATTTGATCTTTGATATTTGATATAATTTTAACATGACTATCTTCATCGGCGCCGACCATCGGGGAATAGAATTGAAGAATGCCATCATCGAGTACCTTCATGAAAAAAATATCCGGATTGAGGATTTAGGACCCTATGAACACAATGCCGCCGATGACGCGGTCGATTTTTCCCAAAAAGTCGCCCAGGCCGTCCTTCAAAATCCTGATAATCACTTAGGAATTGTTGTCTGCGGTTCCGGATGCGCCGGCAGTATGGCTGCCAATCGGTTTAAAGGTATCAGAGCCGGTGTCGCTATGAACGAAGACCAGGCTCATCATATCCGGGAAAATGATCTTTGTAATGTTCTTGCGCTAGCCTCTAATTATACGCCTTTAGAAACAGCTCAAAAAATAGTTGACGCTTTCCTCGCATCAACTCCTAAAACTGAGGAAAAATATCTACGAAGAATAGCAAAACTGGATAAATAAAGAGGCAGAAACATAAACAAAAAAATAATCTTAGAGCTTGTTTGAAAAGTATCTTTTTACAACTCAAAATAGTTTTCAATTACAGGCTCTTATGAAGCTGTTTACTTTAGTTTTCAAACAGCTTCTTATACCGAATTAACTAATCGATTAGCTTCTCGATTTTGTTCGCGAGGAACTAAATAATAAAAAATAGGCAAATTAATTTCTTGTTCTAATGATCTAATTTTAAAAATATATTCTTTAATTTTTCCTTGTTTGACTTTAAACATCCCTTTAACTTGATTAATCATTAATCTTGAATCTGAATAAAATTCTATCTTTGATATTTGATCTGTATTTTTGATATTTGATATTTGATATTTAATATTTATTAGGGCTTCAATCAACGCCTTATATTCCGCATCATTATTAGTAGCAATGCCAATTGATTTTTTAAAATTAAAAACTTGTTTTTTATCTAGATAAAAAGCTCCCCCTATTGACGATGGACCTGGATTTCCTTTTGATCCGCCATCAGTATAAACTTGTAAAATCATTTATTAATGATAACAAATTATTGTCTATATTCTTATCTGGTATTTGTGTTCCTGATTCTTCTCCACCACTCCCTCAATCTCCATTACTGAAATTGCGTTTAAAATCTCAGTCACATTTTTGCTTAGTCCGATTGCCAGATCATCAACTGTTTGGGGATTTTTCTGGAGAATATCAAAAATCAATTTCCCGGTTTCATTTAAATTTTTCCTGATATCTTCTTTTTTTCTTGGTGTAATTTTCATGTCAAACTCCTCCAATATATCTTCAATTGATGTTACTAATTTGGCTCCTTGTTTCAGTAAAAAATTCGGCGCCTGGGACATGTCAGAGGTAATCGGAGCCGGCGGCGCAAAGACTTCTTTTCCCTGCTCACCGGCAAATCTGGCCGTAATTAAAGCCCCAGAATCTTTCAATCCTTCGGCGATTAACACCCCGCAAGACAAACCGGAAATAATCCGGTTGCGGGAAATGAACAAACCTTTTAAGACTGTCTGGTCTGGAGGAAACTCGGAAATCACTGCTCCGCCGGTCTTGATAATTTTTTCATATAATCTATAATTGACTGTTGGATAAACAATGTTAACTCCACAACCAAGAACGGCAATCGTCTTTCCTCCGGCGTCAAGAGCGGCCTGATGAGCTATCGTGTCAATTCCCATTGCCATGCCGGAAACAATGATAAATCCTGCTTCAGACAGTTCATAAGCAAACTTCCTGGCAATCTGTTGACCATATGAAGTTGGTTTACGGGTGCCGACGATGGCAAAAAAAATTTGTTTTCCGTCAAAAAATTTCGGTGTCGAGCTTTTTAAATACAAGCAAATCGGCGGGTCGGAAATATTTTTCAAACTTTGCGGATAGTCCTCATCATCAATCGCTAAAACCGTAATTCCATTTTTTCTTAATCTCTCCAGCTCTTTAACCGGATCAAATTTTGAGCGAAACTCAATAAATCTTTCCGTTAATCTTTGTCCAATCATTGGTGCCAATTCTTTTGCCGATGCCTCATACGCGCCGGATACATCCTTAGGGTGGACTTTCAAAGCCGCAAACGTCATCGGGCCAATACCCAGACAATAGGAAAAACCGAGATAATAAATAAGATCGTCTTTTTTCATAATGAAAAGATTTTTTCCAATGACTCAATGCCTTTAAAAAACATCTCCTCATCGAGATTTTCGTTGGGAGAATGAATATTGCAGTCGGCTAAAGTAAAACCCGTTAGGACCAATGGTTTTTGAAAAAGGCGCGATAAAATAGCAGCAGCTCCGATTGAACCTCCAGACCTGGTAAAAAGTGATCCTCTTCCAAAAATATCTTTAAAGATTTTATCGGTCGTCTTAATATATTTATTATCAATATCAGTACAAAATGGGTTTAACTTACCTAATATTCTTAATGTATATCTAATCCCTTTTGGTAAATTCTTTTTAATAAAGTTTCTTGCTAAAAATTCGATCTCATCTGGAGTTTGATTTTCAATTAAACGAAAAGAAAACTTGGCTCGGGCTGATTGAGGAATGATTGTTTTTATACCTTCTCCGTTATATCCACCAACGATTCCGTTAATGTCAAAAGATGGGTATATTTTTGTTGACAACCAAGGATAGTTTTTATCGACGGTAACCGCTTCATAGACCTCAGCTTCTTTTTTTATTTCTTTATCTGTTTGTTTTTTTTGGATTAAATTATCAAGCTCTTTTTGATTCGGAAATCTCACCTTATCATAAAAACCCGGGATCAAAATTTTTCCTGTTTTGTTGTCTTTTATCCGTGTAAAAAGATCGGATAATATTTGAATTGGGTTGTGAACCCGGTTGCCATAAACGCCAGAATGAAGATCTTTTTCCCCTATTGTTACCTCTAATTCAAAAGCAATTAAACCTCGAAGTCCAAAAAAAATTTCTGGCTGATTACTTTGCTCCATACCAAAATCAAGCATATAGAAAACATCAACTTTTTCTAAATCTTTTTTCGCCTGACCAACTAAATCTTCAAAATTCCGGCTGCCCACTTCTTCTTCTCCTTCAAAAACTAACACTAAATTATTCTTTAAATTACCTGCTTCGATTAATCGATTAATCGAAGCAAGGGTTTGAATTATATGACCTTTATCATCAGCCGCGCCCCGGCTATATAGTTTCCCGTTTTTCTTGATTAATTCAAACGGTGGGCTTTCCCACTTTTCAACCGGATCTTCCGGCTGAACATCATAATGAGCATAAACTCCAATCGTCTTTCTATCTATGAAACGACCGTCGTTAAGATAATATTTGGCAATAATCAAAGGAGGGCAATCGTCTTTTTGATAGGTATTAACTGTAAAACCAAGACTATTTAACTCTTTTTTTAAAAACTCCACTGCTTTTAGAATTTCATTAAATCTTTTACTGTCAGTTGAAACCGATTGGATAGAAATGAAGTCAGATAAAAATTTTAAAATTGATTTGTTATTAATCATTTATCATTTATAATTTACTTATCATGAAAATTATTCCTTCTATACTTGAAAAGGATGCTTCTTCTTTATTCTACCAAATTAATAAACTTTCCCCTTATTTCTCCCGTTTCCAGATTGATATTGCTGATGGCATCTTTGTCCCTAATAAAACTGTCCAGATTGAGGAAATTAAAGACAGTCTTAATAAAGACAGTCTTTATAAAGACTGTCTTCTTTTTGACTTTCATTTAATGATCAAGGATTATATAAAAGAAATTAAGAAATTAGATAAGCTAAAAAAGTTTATTAAGATAAAATATGTTTTTATTCATTTCTCTGCTGTTTCGGATTTTTCCTCTCTTCCTATAGGTTTAACGCTCAACCCTCAAGACCAAATTGATGATTTAGCTTATAAATACGACCTAAATAAAATTCCATTTATCCAAATTATGTCAGTTACACCTGGCGCTCAGGGAAAACCTTTTATTCCGGAAACGCTCAACAAGATTGAACAGTTACGTGATATAGGCTATAGGAAGGAAATTTTTCTTGACGGAGCTGTTAATGAAAAAACCATTCCAGTTATTTTGTCGAAAAAATATCAGCCTGATTTTATCTGCCCGGGCAGTTATCTAACCAAAACAAAAACCCTTGAAGAAAATGTAGAATATTTAAAAAAATTATAAATAATAAATTACAAGTTCCAAATAAATTCTAAGTATTAAATTTTAAATCACAAACAGTTTAATATTTATGATTTATGATTTATTTGTGATTTGAGATTTATAATTTAGGATTTATAAACTATGTATAAGTTCGTCATCATCCGCCATGGCCTGACCGAGTGGTCCAATCGTTTTACCGGCTGGACTGATATTGATCTGGTGCCAGAAGGAATTGAAGAAACCAAAAAATATGCTCTGAAATTAAAAGAGTTAGGATATAGTTTTGATCTTGGTTTTACTTCTGTTTTAAAAAGGGGAATAAAGACTTTAGAAATAGTTCTTAAAGTTTTAGGTCAAGAAAATGTTCCCATTATCAAAGACTGGCATCTTAACGAACGAAACTATGGAGATTTACAAGGACAAAACAAGGCTGAAGCAATAGTTAAATATGGTGAACAACAGGTTAAACTATGGCGCAGAAGCTATGATCTAGCGCCGCCAAACGGCGAATCCTTAAAAGACACTTATAACCGTTCCATCCCCTATTTTCAAAAAATGATTGAGCCGGAAATTAAAAAGGGCAAAAAAATTATTCTTTCCGGCCATCATAATTCTTTGCGGGCGATTATTAAATATTTAGATAATATTTCCGATGAAGATATTGTTAATCTGAATGTTCCTTACTGTATTCCTTTGGTTTACGAACTTGATGAAAACTTAAAAGCAATCAAACATTATTATTTGGCTGCTGACGAAGAGGTAAAGAAAGTAATTGAAGGCATCAAAAATCAGACAAAGAGCTAGTATTTTTAAAAGCTCGATTTGGTATCAAGCTTTTTTAATTTGTATTATAATACCTCTATGTTAAGCGGAAAGATCTACCGCAACCCATCAGTTGATTTTCTCATCAAAAAAGCTCTTGAAAGAAAAGAAGTCATCAAATCAAAATCAGGGGCTTTAGTTGTTTACACAGGAAAATATACCGGCCGCTCCCCTAATGATAAATTTATCGTCGACACGCCAAAAATTCACAACAAAATTAACTGGGGAAAAACTAATGTGGCAATTTCGGAAAATCACTATAAAAAATTAAAAAATAAAGTCGTTGGTTTTTTTAATCAACAAAAGGAAATTTTTGTCGTTGACGCCCAAGTCGGCGCCGATAAAAAAAATTCCATTAAACTTAGGGTTTACTGTCAGTATGCTTATCAGGCAATTTTTGCGACGCATTTGTTTCGCTCTGTACGGAACAGGCATGCCTGTTCCCTACAAAATTTCAAACCCGATCTAACTGTTTATTGTGCCCCTTCCGTTTTGGCAGATCCCAAAACCGACGGAACAAACTCTGAAGCTTTTGTTATTTTGAACTTTGAAGAAAAAACTATTATTATTGGTGCCACTAAATATGCTGGAGAAATAAAAAAATCCGTCTTCACTTATATGAACTATCTTCTTCCTCAAAAAGACGTTTTTCCCATGCACTGCTCTGCTAATATCGAAGCCAACGCTAAAACCACGGCTCTATTTTTTGGATTATCAGGAACGGGAAAAACTACTTTATCCGCCGACCCGCAAAGACGATTGATTGGCGATGATGAACACGGTTGGAGTGAAAACGGCGTTTTTAATTTTGAAGGCGGCTGTTATGCCAAATGTATTAAGATAAAAAAAGACAGCGAACCCCAGATCTGGTCGGCGATTCACAGATCCGGCGCCTTGGTGGAAAATATTGTTCTAAAAAAAGACGACAGCTTTGATTTTGACGATTCCTCAATTACTGAAAACACCCGGGCCGTCTATCCTTTAGAGTTTATAAAAAACTCTGTTCCAGCCGGATTAGGTAAACATCCAAAATATGTCATTTTTTTGACAGCTGATGCCAGCGGCGTTCTCCCTCCGGTCGCTCATCTCAATTTAAACCAGGCCGCCTATCATTTTTTGTCCGGATATACTTCAAAATTAGCCGGCACTGAACGCGGTATTAAAGAACCAAAACCAACTTTTTCCGCTTTTTTTGGCGCTCCTTTTATGCCTTTAAAACCAATGGTTTATCTAAATCTTTTGAAAAAATATCTGAAAAAATACGAGACAAAAACCTTTTTAGTTAACACCGGTTGGATTGGAGGAGTTTATGGAATTGGCTCTCGAATTCCAATCAAAGAAACCCGCAACATAATTACCGCTATTCTAAACGGACGACTCAACAACATAGAATGCCGTCATGATGAAATTTTTAATCTTTATGTACCAATGGCTGTACCTGGCGTTGATCCAAAAATTCTTGATCCCTCTTTATTTTGGCCTGATAAAAATCTATACTTAAAAAGTGCTAAAAAATTAGCCGGCCTTTTTGTAGAAAATATTAAAAAATTTCCCGATGTTTACCAATCAATTATAAATTCAGGACCAAAAATTATATGAAGCTTTCAAAACGCGCCCAGAGCATCAATCCTTCTCTCACTTTATCCATTACCGCCAAAGCCAAAGAAATGAAAAAACAAGGGATGGACGTTGTCTCTTTTGCCGCCGGAGAACCGGACTTTGATACTATGTTTCATATTAAAGAAGCGGCAAAAAAAGCCATTGACGAAGGTTTTACCAAATATACGGCCACTTCCGGCA
>CAZJKY010000024.1:0-964 GCA_964546915.1 uncultured Gammaproteobacteria bacterium
AAAACTACACAAGCTTTATGGAATAGTAAAAACGAATTTGAGTTTAAAATAGCTAGTTCTCCTCACGAGCTATATAAATGGATAAAAAATAAAAATGAAGAAGAACCAAATTCTGCCAGGTTAGTGGCCGGATTTTGTTGGCCTTGGAGCGATCCTAATCTTGACGGAACATTAGTAGATGACGTTGTTATAGATGATTTTAAAATGCCTTGGGAATGGAAGGATGAGACTAGAACATCGCCAACTATTCCTCATGCATCACTTTGGCCATATGATCCAAGAGGAGTGAATCAAATAGGTAGCATCTATACTATCCAAGGCTTTGAGTTTGATTATGTAGGTGTAATAATAGGAAAAGATCTTGTATATAACTTCGAGTCAAACCAATGGGAAGCTCATCTAGAGAATTCCTACGATAAATCAGCTAAACAAGCTAAAGAAAAATTTATTGACCTGGCAAAAAATGCTTATAGAATTCTTTTAAGTCGAGCAATGAAAGGTTGCTATGTTTATTTCGTTGATAAAGAAACCGAAAAATTCTTCAGGAGTAGGATGGAAAGTTAAGTGTAATCTTCAAAATTTGATTTTATTTTTTCTCATAAACGTAAATATCGGCATCAGCATAACTCATCGGAAGATTTGTTTTATCCACCAAAGAAAACTGTCTATGATCTAATTGTTTGTCAGTAATAATTATTCTTACTCCAGGTTTAATAGTAATTAAACGAGATTGGAGATCTTTCAATAATTTTTTACTATACGCAGTAGCGGTAATATATATAACATCAGCGTCAGAGAAATCAGAGGAAAGAAAATCTCCGTTTATAAACTGAATTTCTGTATCTTTAGGTAAAAACGGTTGCCCTCTTTTTAAAGCTTCCAAAGACATCTCATGTCTTTCTTGGATGAGTTCGACACCGACTGTTTTTTTAAATTTTCCAGATAGAGCCGCTTGAACAACAAC
>CAZJKY010000024.1:974-7904 GCA_964546915.1 uncultured Gammaproteobacteria bacterium
ATTTCCCTTTCCTGAACCTAAATCATAAAATACTTTATCAGTCGGCCTAATATATCTTTCCAGTAAAATGTCAACGGTTTTTGCTGTTGTTTCTCCATATAATAAAGATCTTTTTCTTCCGACGCCTGCTTCAGATAAACGATAAGGGTCAAGTCCTTGATAAATTTGAACAACTCTTTCTAAATTTGCCATTTACTAATTTTATCATCATTAAATTATATTCCTACTCTTGAAGTGTAATCTTCAAAATTTATCTTTCGTATTATTAAGTCAGAAATAAAAATTACTTACTATATTTCTTCATCGTCAACAACACCAAAGAAACCGCAATCAAAACCAACGCTAAAGAAACATAGGCGCTATTTAATATCTGCCAAAAAGCATCTATATTCATTTTCTGTCAAAATAAACTGATAACACAAAAAACAATAAACCTAATACAACAGATTCTAACAAAGATAAAATATTTTGTAAACTAAAACTTTTAAAATATATTACTAATCCCGGTGAAATCAAAATGATAGCAAATAAAGTTGAAGCTAAGTTGTTACATGAATTAGATAGCGCCTTAAGCCAAAAATACTTTTTTTTATAAATTATTTTACCGAAAGTTAAATCCATAAATAAAATAATAAATGATGTTATTTTATTTGTCAGTAGGTTATAGCCTACAACCCAATATACGCGGACTGATATAATAACATTATTTTGTTGATATATACATTTCTACGTCACAGCTGTAATCTTTAAAATTTGACCGTTTTTATTTAAACTCGATAATTAATTTCTTACCGAAAACTGCGGCGATTTTTGAGAGAGAATAAAGAGTTGGATTGATAAGGCCCTTTTCAAATCTTGAAACGCCTGATTGTTTTGTCCCAATTCTTTCTGCCAATTGCCTTTGAGTTAGTTTATTTTTTATCCTTAATTCAATTATTTTTTCGATTGCCTCATATTCTGCTCTTAACAATTCGTATTCTTTTTTTATCTCAGTATTTTTTAAAGCTTTTCTCCTCAAATCTCTATAATCGGAAAAGTATTTATTCATATAAATATAATATAACATACGTGTTATATAAAATTCAAGCGATTTTCCGCAATCATAATATCTTTTGATAATAATTTTTGTCGTTTTTTCTTAAAGCCATGCAGTAAATAGAAAACAGTATATTTATAGGCAAATAAAATCCGAATTTCAATCTTTCCTCGAATCCTTAATTCATAGAGGTTTTTGTTGATTTTCTTAACGTATGGCATACCTATTATTAAACCGTATTTTTCTAATAAATTTATAGTTTTTAAACATTTTGAATAAGTTGGACTATCTAAACTAAGTAATAATTCCTCGATTGGATTATGATTATTTGTTTGAAAATACACGACCTTATAAATCATTAAATAAAAAATAACAGAATAGTTATAGTTGTCTACCGCTTATAACCTACAAAGGATATGTTTTAGGTTGTTAGAGCAATTAAATAATTACGAATGATGAAAGTTGATGCTACTACCTAATATTACGGTGTAATCTTCAAAATTTGACTTTTTTTTGGTAAGGGGCTTTTCGTCCTTCGACTTCGCTCAGGACTTTGGAAGGACAAGAAAACTGCCCGCGTTGTTTTTGGCTAGAATCTGGGACGGTTTATGCCGGTGCGCAGATGTTGTATAATTGGCTTGATTATTTATGAGTAGTCAAACTTGGAATTATTTTATTTCGGTTATTCAAGACGCAAAAGAATTGAATAAAAAAGAAAAAGAAATTTTAATACGAAGACTGAGGGCGCAGAATCTGAAAAAGATAGGTAGAAAATATAAGGTAACAGCAGAAAGAATAAGACAAATAGAAAAAGATGCATTAACTAAATTTAAGAAAAAAATGATTCAACTTCTTCTACTTGATTAGATTTTAATCCTTCATTTGAAAATATATTTACACTGTGTTACTATTAAATTATAAAAAACACAAGACTTTTTTCAGGAATAGGAATCGTCGCAATCTTTCTTCTTTTCTTTTCATTCTCCACAATCGTTACTTTTATTACCGACTGGTGGTGGTTTGCTGAAGTAGGACAGACAGAAGTTTTTATCAAGCCCCTAATTACAAAAATCATTATTGGTCTTGTAACCGCAGCCGTTGCGGCTGTTTTTTTTCTTACAAACTTTCTTATTGCCATACGATCAAAAACTTCATGGACAGCTCTTATACCTGAAGCATTATTTGGTCAACCTGTAAGCCTTGACAGTCGAGTATTAAAAAAATTGGGCATTATTACTAGCATTGTTTTTTCTTTGGCTCTTGGGTCCATTACCGCAGTTAACTGGCAGGAAATACTTAAATTTTTTTCTTCGACTCCTTTTGGAGAGTTTGACCCTATTTTCAAAAAAGACATTGCCTTTTATCTCTTTTCTCTTCCTGCTTTTAATATAGGACTGGGAATTCTCAAACTTCTTATTGTTATTTCCCTCATTAGCAGTGGAATCATATATATTCTCAAAGGCAGTCTTAACCTTGCCGGATTTCTTGGTAAAAAACCCAAAGCGCAGCTGCATCTTGGAATACTGGTCTTTCTTTTCTTGATAACAACCGCCTTTGGTACATATCTCTCTTTATTTAAACTTCTTTCTACCCAAAGCGGTCCAATATTTGGAGCGGCCTATACTGATGTGGCTATTATGATACCGATTCTAAAAATTTCTATTGGCCTGACTGTTTTAATCGCTATTTTGACGTTGTTTTGGGGTATAAGCGGAAAACTCGCGCCGCTTATTGCCGCCATCTCTCTTTATGTTTTTATTGGAATTGTCTCGGCAATAGTTCCGTTTCTTTTTCAAAAACTGATCGTTGCTCCCAATGAATTAGTTAAAGAAACCCCGTTTATCAAATACAATATTGCCGCTACTCGCCAGGCCTATGGCTTGGACAAAATAGAAGAGCGGGATATTTCGGCAGATAAACCGTTAACCTCTAGTGATATTGCCTCAAATAACCTGACCATTAAAAACGTCAGGCTTTGGGATCGAGAACCGCTCCTTTCTACCTTTTCCCAGATTCAAGAGATAAGAACCTACTATGAATTTGTCTCGGTTGACAACGACCGATATCTGATTAATGATGAAATCCGCCAGATCATGCTTTCGCCAAGAGAGCTGGCATCAGAAAGTCTGCCCAACCGAAGCTGGATCAATGAAAAACTGACCTTTACTCATGGATATGGAATTGCCGGAGGACCGGTCAATCAAGTAACCGCCGAGGGACTGCCGGTTTTGTTTGTTAAAGACCTGCCGCCAAAATCAGAATTTAAGCAACTTATCGTAAATCGCCCGGAAATATATTACGGCGAACTGACCAATGACTATGTGATTGTCAAAACCAAATCAAAAGAGTTTGACTATCCCAAAGGAGAAGAAAATGTCTACACTACCTATCAAGGTAAAGGAGGAATAAAGATAGACTCTTTTCTTAAACGATTGTTTTTTGCCATTAAAACCAACTCGCTTAAACTGTTTTTATCAAACGATGTAACCTCCGAAAGCCGCATTCTCTACTATCGTAATATCAAAGAACGAGTTGAAAAGATTGTCCCATTTCTCACCCTTGACCGCGATCCGTATGCCGTAGTCGCTGATAACAGAATTTACTGGATTTACGATGCCTATACAAAAACCAATGACTATCCTTATTCTCAACCGCTGGTCCTTAACGGAGGAAGCGTCAACTACATCAGAAATTCGGTAAAAATTGTTATTGATGCATATGATGGTTCGATCTCTTTTTATCAAGTTGATACTGATGATCCTATGATTCGCACCTATGCCAAAATCTTTCCCAATCTTTTTCAACCGATGAATAAAATGCCAAAAAGCCTTCTTGCTCACCTTCGCTATCCGGAAGATATCTTTAGTCTCCAGACAGCTGTCTATACAACCTACCACATGGATAACCCGCAGATTTTTTACAATAAAGAGGATCAGTGGGAAATCCCAACTATCAGTGAGGGACAGGAACAAGGAACCACCGATGCAGTTCAACAAATGGGTCCTCGGCATATGATTATGAAACTGCCGGGTGAAAAGAAAGAAGAATATATCCTCATGCTTCCGTTTACACCTCGCGGCAAAGACAATCTTTCCGCCTGGATGGTGGCCAGAAACGACGGAGACAGTTACGGAAAACTTATTGTCTACCGTTTTCCAAAACAAAAACTAATCTTTGGTCCAAAACAGGTGATAGGCCGTATTAATCAAGACGCTGAAATCAGCCGGCAGATTTCTCTATGGGATCAGAGAGGATCGCAGGTTATTCAAGGACCACTTCTTGTCATTCCAATTGAAGAATCGCTAATTTACGTAAGACCGCTCTATCTTAAAGCCGAGACCGGAAAAATCCCAGAGCTGAAGCGGGTCATTGTTGCCTATGAAAACAAGATTGCGATGGAAGCAACTTTAGAAACGGCTCTTTCAAGAATATTTGGAGCTACAGAGAAAACCGAGCAACCCTTCGACTCCTTCGATGCTACTCAGGACAAGTCCGCTCAGGGTAAACCGACTATTACTGTCGATCAAACAAACGATCTGTTTAAACAAGCGCAGGAACTTTATGATGAAGCCATCCGTTCTCAAAAAGAGGGCGATTGGGCGCGCTATGGCGAGACAATAAAACGATTAGGCGAGATTTTAAAAAGAAAATAATTCATGGAACAAGTATTATTATTCAAAAAAGGACTATCGTCTCAAAAGGTTCAAACTTTACTAAAGCAATACGGATATAACGAAATTTCTGAAGTAAAGCAATTTACCTTAATAAAGTCATTTCTCGCCCAGTTTGACAATGTTTTAATCCTTCTTCTTATTGCGGCCGGCGGTGTCTCGTTTTTTGTTGGTGAACGGCTTGACAGCCTATTTATTTTCCTTATTGTTATCCTCAATGCTTTTTTTGGTTTGTACCAAGAATTCAAAGCAGAAAAAGCACTTTCTTATCTGAAAAAACTCACTGTCACCACCATTCGTGTCATTCGAGACGGGAAAGAACAAGAGATTGACAGCCGAAACCTTGTGCCGGGTGACCTTATCTATACTGAAGAGGGAACAAAGATACCGGCAGACTGTCAGATAGTTGAATCACGCAATCTTGAAATTAATGAGGCTTCTCTCACCGGTGAATCATTACCGGTTGTAAAAAACATTCGTGACCCAAACAGTAATCAACTGTTTATGGGAACGGTCGTAGCCAAAGGAAGAGGGTATGCGCAGGTGTTGAAAACCGGCAATCAAACAAAGTTCGGTCAGATTGCCAAAACTTTAACAACAATTAAAGAAACAAAAACACCCTTGCAGAAAAAACTTGATGTTTTTACCAAACAAATAGGTATCATTGGAATCGTTGCTTCTTTGCTTGTATTTATCCTGTCCTTTATCCAGGACAAAAGTCTTATTGAAAGTTTTATCTTTGCCGTGAGCTTAGCGGTGGCGGCTGTTCCCGAAGGACTACCGGCAGTTATGACCATTACTTTAGCTATTGGAGTGGAGCGAATGGCTAAGAAAAAAGCCATTGTCCGGAAACTAAATGCTATAGAAGCTTTGGGATCAGTCACTTTGATCGCCACTGATAAAACCGGCACGCTTACTGCAAACCAAATGAGAGTTAAGAAAATCTTTGTTGAAAATAATGTTTATGAGATAACACATCCTCCTCTTTTAACCAATCATCCGTTTTCCAAAATTGTGCTTAACGGTATTTTATGTTCTACGGCAGCGCTTGTGACAAAAATAGATCATGGCGATTTTGACATTATAGGCGATGCTACAGAAGGCGCTCTTCTCCTTATGGCTCACAAAGTAGGGATGATTCCTGAAACAATAAGAGAAAAGTGGAAGATTATTGATGAACTGCCGTTTAATCCAGTGACCAAACGAATGACAATGGTGGCAACGCGTGGAAAGGAAAAAATAGTTTTAACTAAGGGAGCGCCAGAATCTATTCTTTCAATCTCCTCGCAGATCTTAATTGGGAATAAACCAACACCTCTTAGTCCTCATTATATTAGTCGGATTGAGAGCGAATTTGAACGTTTTGCCAGACAAGGTTTACGGATGATTGCTTTTTCTTATAAAGAAAATGACAGTAGTGATTTATTTGAGAAAGATCAGATATTTCTGGGGTTTGTTGGCATTGCCGATCCGGTCAGAGAAGAGGTATTAGAGGCGGTAAAAAAAACTCAAGAAGCGGGAATAAAAGTGATAATGATAACCGGTGATAGTCATCTGACTGCCGAAGCAATCGGGGTCGAAAGCGGAATCATTAAAGAAGGAGAAGATATTATTACCGGAAAACAGCTTGATGATTATTCTGATGAAGAGTTAATGCCGATTCTGGCAAAAGTTAAAATCTTTGCCCGTACTTCACCCTCACACAAATACCGTTTGGTTAAACTTCTGCAAAAGCAGGGTGAGATAGTGGCGGTAACCGGCGACGGCGTTAATGACGCATTAGCTCTTAAACAGGCAGATGTAGGAGTGGCGATGGGAATTACCGGTACTGATGTAGCCAAAGAAACCGCCCATATGATTATTACCGACGATAACTTTGCTACTCTGGTTGGTGCGGTTGAAGAAGGGAGAAACATTTTTAATCATATCAAAAATGCCATAAAGTATCTTTTAGCCTGTAATATAGGTGAGGTAATCTATATTCTTGCGGCAGTTATTTTTCAGCTCCCAATAGTCACAGCTCTTCAACTTCTTTATATTAATCTTGTCACCGATGGAATACCGGCAATTGCCCTTGCCTTTTCGCCAAATGATAGTAACATCATGAGAGAAAAACCAAGAAGAGTAATGACTATTTTGGGAAAACTTGATTTTCAATATATTTTTTTGGCTGGTTCAATCACCGCGCTATTAGCCTTTTTAAGTATTTTTCCTTTTATGTTT
>CAZJKY010000025.1:0-2590 GCA_964546915.1 uncultured Gammaproteobacteria bacterium
CGCAGGTCTTGAACCGAACTATATAATCGAGGTCAACGCCAAAAGATTTGATAAACTGCCCGATCGTGAGAAAATCAAGACGCTAATTCACGAACTCATGCATATTCCCAAAACTTTCTCTGGAGCTCTTCTCTCCCATCGCGGCCGCTATCACGAAATCTCCAACCGGGAAGTAGAAAAAATCATCAAAACTCTTACTTAAGTTATTTGCTTAATTTTTTTCATTACTTGGTTAATATTTCCATAGACAGTCGCCCCAGCCGCATTTTTATGACCGCCGCCGCCTAACTTTTTCGCAATAACAGATACGTCCGTATTTTTTTTTGAGCGAAAACTAATAGAGAATTTGCCTTTTCCTTCTTCAAGGACAATAAATCCGAAATTATAACCCTTAATACTTCGGGCAAATAAATCAGCTACTAACTCTCTTGCTGCTTTTGGTTTACCATATTTTTTATAAGTTTCATAATCCATAATTGAGTAAATAAATTCGCCAGCTGGTGAACTACCTTTTTTCATTTTGGCTAAAAATTCACCCATTAGTTTTACCAGATCAAAATCAAAACTGTCAAAAACTTCATCAACTAATTGGTCTTTATTTGCTCCTTTATCAAGTAGGTCTTTGATTATTTGAAATGTCAACTGAGTATTCCCGCTATATTTGAAAAAAACCGTGTCACCGGCAATGCCGGAAAAAAGAGCTGTTGCCATATCAGAATTAATCCTTAATCCCCAGTCTTGAAAGAGTTGATAAACAATTTCAGCCGTCGCACTGGCTTTTTTGTCTAACAATCTAATATTTACGTCAGTAAAGTTATTGGTTTTATGATGATCAATAACGATTTTTTTGATTTCAGGCAGTCTTATTTCTTTACGTCCGGTGACAATGTCGTAGGATCCCGAATCAACAATCAAAAACAAATCTGTAGGGGCGGGTCTTTGACCCGCCCTCTTAAAAAAATTCGTAAAATCAATCGTTTTGACAGAATCAGCTCCTTTTAAAAATTTAAAATTCTCGGGAATCTCGTGAGGACAAACTAAGGTTACTTTCTTTCCTAATTTCTTCAAAGCTTGATATAAAGCCGTTGCCGACCCAATCGAATCCAGATCAGGATTGCGATGAACGTTAATTAAAATATTCTTTGATTGTTTTATAGTCTCAAGAATTTGTAAGGATTGTTGGTAATACATATTTGTCATTTTATCAAAATAGATTTTTTCTCTATCCCAAAAGTTTCTTTAATAAAAAAGTCCACCCCATCGCTCATCAATCTAACATAGGCAGTGTTGTTAATCGAACCAGAAGGCAGTGTTATATAAGTACCATAGCCTAGATGAATAAGAAATACCCGCATCACTCCCCCGTGAGTCACCATTAAAATATTTTTTCCTGGATAAGCAACGGCCACTTGACGCAAAAAAGGAATAAATCTTACCATCAATTTTTCATCGCTTTCCGTATCTTCATATGGTTTTTTATAATATCTTTCTTTATAAGAAAGCTTTAAAAATTTATTTAAATAACTTTGATATTGTTTGTCTTCTTCCCAGCTTGTTCCCTCAAAACGACCAAAGTAGCGCTCTCTTAAAGTCTTAGTTGTTTTGACAGCAATTTTTTTCTCTAAAGCGATTATCTCGGCGGTTCTTTTTGCGCGGATCAAGTCAGATGAAAAAACTGCGGCAAATTTTATGTGAGAAAGTTTTTTAGAAAGATCTTTTGCCTGAATCTCCCCTTTTTTATTAAGAGGAATATCCGAATGACCCTGAATTAATTTTTTCTCATTCCATTCAGTTTCAGCATGACGGACGATATATAAAGTACAGTAGTTATTTTTCATCCTTTAATTTTATCATAACGAGGCTGTCCACCCTAAGGGTGTCCAAAATGCTACTCTTTTGCAAAAATGAAGTCAAATTTTTGGAGATCGTTGGAGATCGTGGGACGTTTATCTTGCTTGTCCTGAGCCTGTCGAAGGAAGCGAAACGAGGTCAAAGAAATGTTAGAATTTATTTTAGCTTATATTTTTTAAATAAAAATAAATTTAAGATTACTTGCGGTAGTATAAAGAGAGAGCCTAACATAGCCAGATCATACATCTGAAATTTTATTGCCATAAAAGCATAAGATAAAGACATAGAACCGTAGCCTAAAACCGGTATGATAAAAACGGATTTATCGTATTTTTTTTCTTTTTCAGGAAAAAAATATTCCCAACTTCTGAATATTCCAGTAACAATTATGGTTACTAAAAACCAACCAATAAAATTACCTACTGGAACTCCAAAGTAAGGTCCGCCTTCTACCCATTTCCAACTTCCTGATTTAACTGCTATTGGGTCCATAAATAGATCAATGGCAACCACTACCAGTCCGTCAAACAAAATAGCTAATAACATCAACCAAAGATTTCCCGACTGATGATTGGGTTTTTTTAACTTTAACCAATAAAAAAAAGAGTTGACTAAACAATAACCCGTATATATAAATACTGCCCAGTAAAAAATTACTGAAACAGGAACATTAAATAAGGTAGGTTGAGGTTTATATATATAACGACCACCAAAAACACACCAAACACACCCAACACAC
>CAZJKY010000025.1:2600-7586 GCA_964546915.1 uncultured Gammaproteobacteria bacterium
TGTGTTGGGTGTGTTTGGTGTGTTGGTTAAGAGATGGAACGTTTTTTGGAGGTCGTTATATATATAAACCTAATATATTCCGTAACTAGTCCTGTTATTGAGGCTAAAAATATAAAGAAAATCGCTCGAGCAAAGGACAAGGTTAAAACAGAATGGAGTAATAATAAGATTACCGGTAAGCTTAAAAATAATAATTTAAACCAAGGATATTTTTCCCCTATTCGGATACCGATTAAATCACTAATCAGTTTTATAAAAATAATTAAAAGAAGAAAATAAAATACTTTCCACAAAGTCTTTTCAATAATCTTCATAAGAAAATTATATCAGAATTTATTTTTATATTTTTATCCTTAAAATAACGGATGGGAAGATTTATTTATAAACGATTTTAATGAGATTGCTTCGTCCTGATTAAATCGGGACTCGTAATGACAATTTTTTTATTGATCAGACTATTTATCCTGTACAAAATTGTACAGAATAATATTAATTAAAGATTGTCAAGAGACAAAGATAAATTTTATGCCTAATAAATAAGCACTGCAAAGTTTCATAAAAAAAGCGGAGGAGGTGGGATTCGAACCCACGCGAGTCTTACGACTCAGGAGTTTAGCAAACTCCCCGAATTGACCAGCTATCGGACTCCTCCTAAGAAAATTTTTTACCAAACGATTCGTAAATTCCAAGGATGTTTAGTAGTAATTTTACAATATTTTGTGCCAGAGGGGAGAGTTGAACTCCCACGCCCTTGCGAGCACACGCTTCTGAAGCGTGCTTGTCTGCCATTCCAACACTCTGGCTTGTTACGGACGAAAATGTTAATTCCCTGCCTGCCGACTGACAGGCGCCACTGCGGCATCTAACAAGTATTATACTATCTAATGTGTTGGTTTAACTACGATTAAAAGTAGAGATTTAGCAATAAAATAAATTCATTTAAAAAGAATTCAAAAATTAGAAAAGAAATTATGGCGAAGATTGCCAAGGCGTTTGATAAAATGATAAAGGGAACAGATTAAGCCAATGCATTATGGAAAAAACATATATGAATTTTAAAGAAATTGGAGATAACCTTAAAAAATATATTCTGGTTTATAAGGCACTCTATCAAGACAAAAGAACGCCACGACTAGCTAAAGTTTTTCTCTGGATGGCAATTGGATATTTTTTCCTTCCATTTGACCTAATACCAGATTTTATACCCGTTCTTGGTCATCTGGATGATGCCATAATTATTCCCGCCTTAATTTTTATCGCTCTAAAACTAATTCCAAAGTCTTTATATCAAGAACACTATCAAAACGTCTTTAAAAAATAATTGAATCTAAAGAATTTGCCGCCAAAGAGTAAAAGTTGATGGATGAAAACATGAGTGGAGAGAAAAGAAAAATTTTAGCAGTGATTTTAATTTTAGCAGGTATTTTTGTAGTATCTATTATTATGTGGCGGCGAGTAAAAACAAAGGAAACATCTTTACCAAATTCTAGGGCAGCTTATGAAGGAACGGTAGTTAAGTTGCCTCGGCCCAGGCTTGATGGTGAGACCTCTTTGGAGAAAGCAATTCTTAAAAGAAGGTCAGTTAGAGAATATAAGGATGAACCATTAGCAATCTCTGAAATTTCCCAACTTTTATGGGCGGCGCAGGGAGTGACAGATAAAGATAGAGGTTTTAGGACCGCCCCTTCGGCAGGAGCCTTGTATCCATTGGAGGTGTATCTGGCAGTTTTTAATGCCGATGGACTTAAAGATGGAGTTTATAAATATAGACCAGATAGTCATGAGTTAGTAAAAATAGTTGAGGGAGACAAGAAAGAAGATTTGTTTAGAGCGGCCTTGGAACAGTCGTCAGTAAAAGAGGCTGGTGCGGTGATAGTCTTTGCGGCAGTTTATGAACGAACTACCGGCAAGTATGGAGAAAGAGGAAGAAAATATGTTCATATAGAGGTAGGACACGCAGCGCAAAATGTTTATTTACAGGTTGTTTCTTTAAATTTGGGGGCAGTGGTGATTGGCGCTTTTGATGATGAGGAAGTTAAAAGAATTATGGGAATGCCTGAAAACGAAGAGCCTTTGTATATGATGCCTGTTGGAAAAATATAGGAAGAACCTGTGTAGATTTTTGTGGTGTAATAAAAAAATTAAAAGAAGAGTTCAGATAATCATTCAAAAAATTCCGGCATCCCTCCTTCACTAAAGTTACGGGTGTTTCTTGCAAAATAGCTTGATCGGAGCTATAATTCTTACCAATAATTAATCTTATGGTAGAAAGACCCCAACCATGGAAAAAAATAGCTGATCGTTTACATCTATCTCATGAAAATGACTTTCGAATTTGCTCAGGTAATAATCAGATAGCTATAAATCGTTATGGAGGAAAAGTGATCTATTTTGGACCAGAAGGCTTTAATTTTCTTACTGGCCAAGACATTAATGAGATTAATTTTGGTTCAACATTATGGCCCTCTCCACAAAAAAGCTGGAACGAAGATGGTTGGCCGCCACCTAAAACATTAGACCGTGGTTATTATCATGTTGAAGAAGTTGGTGACAATAAAATCCGATTAAGAAGCCATAAAGACAGAAAAACTTGAAAGAAGTCAACTTAGCGGAGCTGACTGCCCGGAAGGCTGGGTTGCTTACGTTCTTGGGAAAAAACTATTTATAAAGAAATTTCCTAAAGTCAGCCCTAATGAAACTGGTTCTGGAGCGTCATTATCTATTTATGTCAATCAAGATGGAAAGTATATGGAAATTGAACCGGAAGGAAAACGTCAAGACCTTAGGCCAGGAGGAGAATTAAGCTGGGAAGTTGAATGGATCGCACTTGATGTTCCAGAAGAAGTAAAAGAAAGTAACGAAAAGTTAGTTAGTTTTGTAAGAGAAATTGTAAAATCAGTTGGGTTTATTTGTTATAATTAAGAGGTATAAGATTTTATTTAGAAAAAACTTGTTTTTTTAATATCTTATAGTATAATAATACTATATGAAATTGGAAAAAGGAAGATTTGCTATGTTTTGTCGTGTGGGACTTGTAGCAATAACCCTTCTTGCGCTTGCGGCAGGGTGTGAAGCTTTTGTAGGTAGTCCTGTCTGGGTTAAGGATGGCGGAGTGTCAGGAACTAATCCTCTTGGAGTAGGATCTTGTCATATTTCTGGAGGACAAAAAACAATTCAAGAAACCTTCACTTTAAAAGAAACAATGTATATTAATATTCGTCCCGTTGATGCCCAGAAGGACTGCTGGATTACAGCTAATCATTCTGGTATCAGTTATACCAAACCAAAACCAACGCGAACACCAGAACCAACTGTAAATGTTTGGTGGCCAGCAGATGCACCAACTCCTATACCAACATATACTCCTCGACCCTAATAATATTGATTTTATTTAATAAAGAACTATTTTTTAATGCAAGTTATTTGTTCATCTAATCTCTTATTTGATATAGTCTATAAAATGAGCAATGCAAAGACCACTGTTATTACTTCAATATTAGTTGTTTTTCTAGTTGCGGTTGGTTTTATTGTTATTAATTCAAGTAATTCCAGCATTACTGAAATTATTATGCCTACTATGACACCACAAAATCAAGGCCCGAAGATGATTATTAATCAAAATAAAAAATATCAGGTGATTTTGAAGACGGAAAAAGGCAATATCACGATTGATCTCTATGTTGATAAAATGCCAATAACCGTTAATAATTTTATTTCTTTAGCGAAAAAAGGCTTTTATAATAACACTGTTTTTCATCGGGTAATTAATGGTTTTATGATCCAGGGCGGCGACCCTAATGGAAACGGCACTGGCGGCCCAGGATATAAATTTGCTGATGAATCATTTGAAGGAGAATATATAAGAGGGACGATCGCCATGGCTAACTCTGGGTCCAACACTAACGGCAGCCAGTTTTTTATCATACATAAGGACTATCCTCTGCCGAAAAACTATGTTATTTTTGGAAAAGTCACGTCCGGGATTGAAGTCGTTGACGCCATTGCCGAAAGCGAAGTAAAAATGAGTACCTCTGGCGAAAAATCAATTCCAGTCAACCCGGTCAAAATTCTCTCTGCTAAAGTAGTTGAAAAATAGTTTAGAAACTGAATTAATATATATTGCCTTTTCTGACAATCTGTAGTATTATAGATAAATGTCAAGGAGAACTCAAGAGTTCGCTCAACGATTATTAGAAATACAAACTGCCTCCGGTGATCCAGCAAAATTTCTTCAAGATATTGAAGATAAACTACAAGCAATAAAAGGTGAGGCTGGAAATGATATTATAAATAAAGGCTTTTACAATAGAGAGATTCTTGAATTCTTAAGAGATGCTTTCCCTGAGATACAAGATATTAACGGTTTTCTAAACCTGCTTGAAGTTTTTGGCTTAAATAGATTTACCGACGCATATGCTTTTATTGATAAAGAAAAATCTGGTTTTCTATTGATACAACAACCTCCTATCAACCCTCAAGATTCTATCCAAAGAAGTTATTTTTGTCTACTATACCAAAGGGACGAAAAAGGAAATCCAATATTAAGTCTCGCTGGTGTAAACGGTAAACGGATTTTAACTGCAAGATATGAATTTCCTCCGGGTGATAACTTATATGTTCAAAAAAGCCTAGACATTGGAGTAGATGAAGAAGAAATAAAAGGCTTTAATCCTGTAAATTTAGCAAAAACACTTTCGCTTCGACATTTTGAAAAAGAAAAAGAGTCTCTTCTTATTACCAAAACCATGCTCAGGAAAGCTCCTTGTCATAATTGGTTACTTAGTCCAGGTGACAATCTAGAAATTCTTGAAAGAATACCAGCTCTGCAACAATTTGCAAAAATCCCTCAAATAATACCAGTAAAATATTAGAATGAGTAATTTATTCTTAATCAAGTTAGCAATATCTTTTTTCATCGGCGCCTCATGGGCGACATTTTCCACTATTATTGCTGATAAATATGGATCAAAGATCGGCGGACTCCTG